>NZ_JBDOQU010000023.1:0-53986 GCF_039839375.1 Inquilinus sp. CAU 1745 | reverse complement strand
CAGGCGGCGGTCACCAAACCGCCCCAGCGACGTCTCCATCGTCCAATCCTCCAATCCCAATCAAACCCAGAGAATCAGATCATCCAACGCCACTCAACCAAAGATGTGTGAATGCCGTAGCCCACGGAGGGGAGAGGGTCAAGTTGTTAGCCCTCTCCCCTCCGTGGGAGAGGGTTGGGTGAGGGGGCGTTTCTTCTCACTCCGTCCGCAGTAGCGGGGCGGCTTTCTGGCTCAAGGCCCGCCAGGTGCCGATGAAGCCGCAGCCGAGGGTGATGGCGGTGCAGATCGCCGTGGTGAGGAGGACCACCTGAGGCATGAAGGTCCATTCGATCTCCATGATCCGGGTCAGCACCGCCCACGCCGTAACCGTGCCGACGAGCGCCGCGATGGCGGCCGTCAGCAGCCCCAATATGCCGTACTCGATCGAGAAGGCGCGCAGCACGTCGGCGCGCGTGGCGCCCAGCACCTTAAGCACGACGCTGTCATAGACCCGCCTTCGGTGCCCGGCGGCGATGGCCCCGGCCAGCACCAGCGTTCCGGCGATCAGCGTGATCCCCGCCGTGCCCCTGACCGCCGCCCCGATCTGCCGCAGGATGCCGTTCACCGTCTCCAGCGCGTCGCGCACCCGGACGGCGGTGACATTGGCGAAGGCGTCGGTGACGGCGCGCTGGACCTGGGCGTCGATCTCCGGCGATGCGGTGTGGACAGTCGCCAGATAGGTGTGCGGCACGCTGCTGAGCGGTTCGGGGGAGAAGACCATCGTGAAGTTGATGGAGAGCGTCTCCCATTCGATGGCGCGGAGGCTGGCGACTTCCGCCGTGAGGTCGCGGCCGAGGATGTTGACCGTCATCTCGTCGCCGACGCCGATCCCGAAGGCCGTGCCGATATCCTCGTAGATCGAGATCAGCGGCGGCCCGTCATAATCCTCCGGCCACCATTCGCCGGCGATGATGCGGTCGCCGGGGCTGGGGCGGGCGGCGTAGGTCACGCCGCGATCGCCGTGCAGCAGCCAGGATTCGCCGGGTTCGACCAGCGCCTGTTCCGCCGGCACACCGTTGATCGCGACGATCCGCCCGCGCAGGGAGGGCACGCTTTCCAGGTTCGACGTGCCCTCGATGCCGGTCACAATCTCCGTGAAGGGGCCGATCTGGTCGGGCTGGATGTCGATGAAGAAGAAGGAGGGCGCGACCTCCGGCAGGCTTTCGCGGACCTGCCGGGACATGTTGCCTTCGATCAGCGCGATGGCGACCAGCACGGTCAACCCGAGGCCGAGCGACAGGATGACGTTGGGCGTCGGCGCGCCGGGGCGGTGCAGATTGGCGAGCGCCAGCCTCAGCCCCGGCCACCTTGGCCTGCCCGCCGCTTTCGCCAGCCGCATGGCGGCCCAGGCGGCCGCGCGGAAGGCGAGGATGGTCAGGACCGCCCCGCCGACGAAGGCGAGCGCGAACATCCGGTCCTGCGCCGTCGCCACGGCCAGCCCGGCGAGCGCCAGGGCGCTGGCCGCCGTCGCCGCGACATAGGCCGCGCGCGGCCAGCCCCTGTCGGGGGAGACGAGCGAGCGGAACAGCCCCGCCGCCGGAACCTCCTGCGCCCGCGCCAGCGGCCAGAGGGAGAAGGTGAGCGCCGTCAGGAGCCCGAACGCCGCCGCCAGCGCCAGCGCCCACGGGTAGATTCCGACCTCCGCCTCGATCGGCAGCAGATCGGCGACCAGCGCGTTGACCAGCGGCGGCGCGACGATGCCGATCGCGAGCCCGATCAGGATGCCGCCGCCCGCCAGGATCAGGATCTGCAGCAGATAGGTCCGGAAGATCAGCGACCCCGGCGCGCCCAGGCATTTCAGCGTCGCCACCGTCGCCAGCTTGCCGTCGAGGAACGCCCTCACCGCATTGCCGACGCCGACCCCGCCGACCAGCAGCGCCGTCAGCCCAACCAGCGTCAGGAACAGCGTCAGCCGGTTGATCATCCGTTCAAGCTGCGGCGAGGCGTCGGTGAAGTCCCGCACCCGCCAGTTCCGGTCCGGGAATGCCGCCTCCAGCGCCTCCACCGCCGCGTCGGGGTCGCCGCCGGAAGGCAGCCGGACGCGGTATTCGTAGGTTATCATGCTGCCGGGCTGGAGAAGCCCGGTGTCGGGCAGCGCGTCGAGCGAGACCATCAGGCGCGGACCGAGGGAGAAGCTGCCGCCGGCCGCGCGGTCCGGCTCCCGCTCGATCACCGCGCGGATGTCGAACGTCGCCTGCCCGACTTGGAGTTCGTCGCCGACGGCAAGGCCCAGCCGGCCGAGGAGCGTATCCTCCACCACCGCGCCCCAGCGCCCGTCGGTGCGCGCCAGCGCGGCCTCCAGTTCCGCGCCGCCGCGCAGTTCCATCGCGCCATAGAGCGGGTAGAGCCCGTCGACCGCCTTGAATTCGACGAGCGCGCTGTCGCCGGCCGCATTGCGCGCCATCGCCCGCATCTCCGCGCCGGCGGAGACCGCGTCCGCCCGTTCGGCGATCCAGCCTTCGGCCTCCGGGCCGATCGGCCGGTAGAGGTTCCGGACCAGAATGTCGCCGCCCAGGATCGCGCGGCCATCCTCCCGCAACCCTTCCAGGATGCCGCTGGACACCGACTGGACGGTGGCGATCGCGCCGACGCCGAGCGCCAGGCAGGCGAGGAAGATGTAGAAGCCCCTGAGCCCGCCGCGAAGCTCCCGCCTAGCGAGGCGGAAGGCGAGGCCCAGCCCGCCGCCGCCAGCGCCTCCCACACCGCAATCCGTCATTCGGCGGCGCTCCGGTCGGACCGGCCGTCATCGACGATCCGGCCGTCGACCAGCCGGACGACGCGGTCGCATCGCTCCGCCAGCGCCGGGTCATGGGTGATGAGAAGCAGGGTGGCGCGCTTGTCGCGGGTCAGGTCGAACATCAGATCGATGATCTGCCGCCCGGTGTCGCCGTCCAGGTTGCCCGTCGGCTCGTCCGCCAGCACCAGGTCCGGCTCCGCCGCGAAGGCGCGGGCCAAGGCCGTGCGCTGCTGCTCCCCGCCGGAAAGCTGGCCCGGATAATGGGTCAGCCGGTGGCCGAGGCCGACCGCCTTCAGCCCCTCCGCCGCCCGGTCGAACGCGTCATCGCGCCGGGCGAACTCCAGCGGGATGGCGACGTTCTCCAGCGCCGTCATGGTCGGCACCAGATGGAAATTCTGGAAGACGATGCCGATATGGTCGCGACGGATCAGCGCAAGCTGGTCCTCCGACTGGCGGGTCAGATCCTTCCCCGCCACCTCGACCCGGCCGCTGGTGGGCCGCTCCAGCCCGCCGCAGATCATCATCATGGTCGATTTGCCGGACCCGGACGGGCCGACGACGCTGACCGCTTCGCCCAGCCCGACCGAGAGATCTATTCCGCGCAATATGTTGACGGGACCGGCCGCGCTTTCCAATTCTAGGTGAACTTTTTCGAGGACGATGCTGTTTCGTCCATTCATCGAAGCGTCCGGCCGTTCCATGATCTCTCCGACGATGTCACCGTTTCCAAGCCTAGATGGCCCGCCCGCCAGCCGTTTCAACGCCGCGCGGACTCTGCTGGCGTTGATCCTGTCCGTGACGGCGGCCACCTTCCTGACGCTGGCGCCGCTCACGCCGGCGAAGGCCGACACGCTGCGGCTGCTGGCGTTCGGCGACAGCCTGGTCGCGGGCTACGGCCTCGCCGACCGGGAGAGCTTCACGGTCCAGCTGGAAGCCGCGCTGCTGGCTCGGGGCGTCGACATCCAGGTCATCAATGGCGGCGTCTCCGGCGACACCAGCGCCGGCGGGCTGGCCCGGCTGGAATGGGCGCTGGGCGACCAGCCCGACCTGGTGCTGCTGGAACTGGGCGCCAATGACGGGCTGCGCGGGATCGATCCCGCCGCGACCAAGGAGAATCTGGCGGACATATTGCGGGAGCTGGAGGCGCGGGAGATCCCGGTCCTGCTGGCCGGCATGTACGCCCCGCCCAATCTGGGCGAGGACTACGCCGAACGTTTCGACGCCATCTATCCGGCCCTGTCCGATGAGTTCGAGATCCCGCTCTACCCCTTCTTCCTGGAAGGGGTGGCGACCGACCCGGAGCTGAACCAGCAGGACGGAATGCACCCCAACGCGCAGGGCGTGGCCCGGATCGTCGAGCAGATCGTGCCCTATATCGTCGATCTGATCGAGGCCGAGGGGCTCGCCACCTCGTCCTGAACGCCTTATAAGCGCCCCTCAGGCCCGTCCGGGCTGCCTCTTTTCCCCCGTATCCGGAGAGACCCTCATGGAGCGTCGTCGGCTCGGCCGCACCGATCTTCACGTCACCGCCTTCTGCCTGGGCACCATGACCTGGGGCGGCCAGAACACGGAAGCCGAGGGCCATGCCCAGATGGATTACGCGCTGGATCGCGGGATCGACTTCTTCGACACGGCGGAGATGTATGCCGTGCCGCCGTCCGCCGAGACCTACGGCCGGACGGAGGAGATCATCGGGACGTGGTTCCAGTCGCGAAAGAACCGCGACCGGATTGTCCTCGCCTCCAAGATCCTCGGCCCCGGCACGCGCGCATATATCCGCGACGGGGATCAGCGGCTGGACCGGAAGAACATCGTCCGGGCGGTCGAGGACAGCCTGAAGCGGCTGAAGACCGACTATATCGACCTCTACCAGACCCATTGGCCGGACCGGAACGTCAACAGCTTCGGCAAGCTGGACTACCGCCATGACGGCGACGAGGCGATGACCCCGCCGGAGGAGACACTGGCGGCGCTGGCCGATCTGGTGCGGGACGGCAAGATCCGCCATGTCGGCCTGTCCAACGATACGCCCTGGGGGATGATGAGCGCCCTGCGGGCGGCGGAAAGCGTTGGCCTGCCGCGCATCGTCTCGATCCAGAACCCCTACAGCCTGCTGAACCGGTCGTTCGAGATCGGGCTGGCGGAGTGCGCGATCCGGGAGGATTGCGGCCTTCTGGCCTATTCGCCGCTGGCCGGCGGCACGCTCAGCGGCAAGTATCTCGACGGGGCGATGCCGGCGGGATCCCGCCGGGCGACCGACCCGCGCCGCTCCCGCTACGACAATCCGCGCGGCGACGAGGCCACGCGGCGCTATGTCGACCTGGCGCGGCGGCACGGGCTGGACCCGGCGCAGATGGCGTTGGCCTTCGTCCGCGACCGGCCCTTCGTCACCTCCACCATCATCGGCGCGACGACGATGGAGCAGTTGAAGGCCGATATCGACGCCTACGACCTCACCCTGCCGCCGGAGGTGATCGAGGGGATCGAAACTATCCATGCGGGGAACCCCAATCCCTGCCCCTGAAGTCGGGGAGGACAAATGATCCGCCTGTTCGTGGCCCTGGGCCTGCCCGAAACGGTCCGCGAGCGTCTCGCCCTCCTCCAGGCGGGCGTGCCCGGCGCGCGCTGGACGCCGCCGGAGAATTTCCACGTCACGCTGCGCTTCCTGGGCGAGGTGGACGAGCCGGCGGCCGAGGATGTCGACGCCGCGCTTCGCCGGGTGGAGGCTCCCTCCTTCGACCTCGTCCTCGACGGCGTCGGCCATTTCGGCACGGCGCGCAAGCCGCAGACCTTGTGGGCGGGCGTCGACCGGACGGAGCCCCTGCGCTTCCTCCACGACAAGGTCGACCGCGCATCGGTGGCGGCCGGCCTGCCGCCCGACGACCGCAAGTTCCATCCCCACGTGACGCTCGGCCGGCTGAACGCGGCGGCGCGGACCGACCGGGTCGGCCGGTGGCTGGAGGACAACGCGCTCTTCCGGTCCGGGCCGATCCGGGTGGATGCCTTCACCCTCTACCGCAGCCATCTGGGCTCCAACGGCCCGGCCCATGAGGCCTTGGCAGAATATCGGCTTTCAAATCTGACCGACCAGACATCACCCTCATGGTGAGCCCGTCGAACCATGCGGGCGCGCACCTTTCGACAGACTCAAGGTGAGGAATCTTCTGTGAAGTCATGCCGGACCCCGATCCGGCGTCGATGGCGGACGGGACCGCGCCCGGCCCTTCGCCGCTGGTGAAGCGGCCATGGTCCATGGATTCTGGATCAAGTCCAGAATGACCAACAACGGAAAGGGTTGGCCCTCCCCCTCATGGTGAGCCCGTCGAACCATGCGGGCACACACCTTTCGACGGGCGATCTTCACAAAAGACCGCCCGGATCGTCACCGTCGAGAAGGCGGTTATGGCCCATGGATTCCGGATCAAGTCCGGAATGACCAACAAAAACAATGTCATGCTGGACTTGATCCAGCATCCATACGGTGCCGATGAAGGTCGGGACCACACCCGCTCCTTCGCCGCCTGCGAAGCGGCGACGGTCCATAGATCCGGAATGACCAAGGGAACGGGGGCAGGTATCCCTCCCTCATGGTCAGCTTGTCGAACCATGCGGGCACACACCTTTCGACGGGCTCAAGGTGAGGGGTCTTCACAAAAGACCGCCCGGATCGTCGCCGTCGAGGAAGGCGGTTATGGCCCATGGATTCCGGATCAAGTCCGGAATGACCAAAGGGGCTAACCCCTCCTAAAGCGTCTCGCCGCGCATCAGGCGGGGCAATTGGCCGGAGAGGCCCATGGCGTTGCGGATGATCGCCTTCTTCAGCGGGCGGACGCGGTGGACCGCCGCCAGCGCCAGGTTGCGGCCCAGCCTTACCGGCGGGATCGTGTTGCTGAAGGCGCGGAAGAAGGTGTCGGTGTAGGCGATCACGCTCATCGTATCCAGCCGCCGCCACCGCTCATACCGCTTCAGCAGATCGACCGAGCCGATATCGAGGCCAAGACGCCTTGCGTCCACCACGACCTCCGCCAGGGCGGCGGCGTCGCGCATGGAGAGGTTGAGGCCCTGGGCGGCGATCGGGTGGATGGCGTGCGCCGCCTCCCCCATCAGCGCCACGCGGTCGCCTACATAGCGCCGGGCGTGGAGGCCGGAGAGCGGGTAGGAGAAGCGCCGGCCGATCGGCCTGACCGCGCCCAGCCGATCGCCGCACCGGCGCTCTATCTCCGCGATGAAATCGGCCTCCTCCAGCGCCAGATAGCGCGCCGCCTCCGCCTTCCGCGCGCACCAGACCAAAGCGGCGCGGTGCCGCCCCTCGCCGTCGTCGATCATCGGCACGATGGCGAACGGCCCTGACGGCGACAGCCGCTCCACCGCGACATTCTCGTGCGACAGCTCGTGCTCCACCGTCACCACGATGGCGATCTGGTCGTATTCCCAATGGTTGACGGGGATGCCGGCCCATTCCCGCGTCGGCGACCGCCTTCCGTCGGCCCCGACCAGCAGCGAGGCGGCAACGGTCCGCCCGTCGGCCAGCGTCGCGACGACGGCACCCGGTCGCCGTTCGAACCCCGCGATCGCGCCGGGGGACAGGTCGGTGACGCTGGGGCAGGCCTTCAGCCGGTCGATCAGCGCCCCCCTGATCCAACCATTCTCGACATTGTAGCCATAGGGATGGTCCCCGATCTCATCGCCTTCGACATGCAGGAAGAGCGGCGAACCCCGGTCGACGACATGGGTCGCGAGGACCGGGCAGGCGTTGGGCTCCATCGCCTCCCACGCGCCGACGCCCTTCAGCACCTCGATCGACCCCCAGGTCAGGGCCGTGGTGCGGCCGTCGAAGCCGGCGTCGGTGCGGGCGGCCGCGCTCTCGCGGTCGACGACGATCGTCCTGACGCCCGCGCCGCCCAGCGCGGCGGCGAGCGTCAGCCCGGCGGGGCCGCCGCCGACGATCAGGATTTCCGCGCTGTGGTCGGCGGGCGCGGGCCGGGAAGGGGAAGCCGTGCTCATGGAACGGACAATCGGCGGCGGCGCGCGGATTGTCCAGCCCCGGGGGTGCGACCATGGCGCGACCGGCGGCCGCATGGAAATGGCTATAATTTAGGCGGCACTCCGTCACCGCCTTCAATTTAGGCAGCCGGCATCGCCGTATCCCCGGAATCCGTCCCTTTTTGCGCTGCGGCAAACCGGCACGGAACTTGAAATCCGCTTCCTCCGGACGACCCCGCAAAGGGGCGAAGCTTAAGGGAATGCGTGATGAAACTGATCATGGCGATCATCAAGCCTTTCAAGCTGGACGAGGTGCGCGAACAGCTCACCGCGCTCGGCCTGCAGGGCCTCACGGTCAGCGAGGTGAAGGGTTTCGGCCGCCAGAAGGGCCAGACCGAGATCTATCGCGGCGCCGAATATGCGGTGAGCTTCCTGCCCAAGGTGAAGATCGAGGTCGCGGTCACGGACGAGTTGGCGGACCGCGTCGTGGAGACGATCCAGAAGGCCGCCAATACCGGCCGCATAGGCGACGGCAAGATCTTCGTCCTCGATCTCGCCCACGCGGTCCGCATCAGGACCGGCGAAACCAACCAGGAGGCCCTCTGACATGCTCCGTGCCCTTACCCTCGTCGCCGGCGCGGCCGGCGGCTTCCTCCTGACGCTTCCGGCCCTGGCCCAGGAAGCGCCGGCCATCGACACCGGCGACACCGCCTGGGTCATCACCGCGACTGCACTGGTCCTGATGATGACGATCCCCGGCCTCGCCCTCTTCTATGCCGGCATGGTGCGCAAGCAGAACGCGCTGACCATGCTGATGCAGTGCTTCACCGTCTGCTGTCTGGTCAGCGTCCTGTGGATGGTCGCCGGCTTCAGCCTGGCCTTCGGCAATGGCGGGGCCTTCGTCGGCGACCTGTCGCGCTTCCTGCTCGCCGACCTCGACTGGACGGGCGCATTCGTGCTGGGCGCGGGGACGGAGGGCGCGGTGGCCACGACGATCCCGGAGCCGGTCTTCGTGATGTTCCAGGCAACCTTCGCAATCATCACGGCGGCGCTGATCGTCGGGGCGTTCGCCGACCGGCTGAAATTCTCTGCGCTCCTGCTGTTCACGGGCCTGTGGACGCTGGTGGTCTATTCGCCGGTGGCGCACTGGGTCTGGCATCCGAACGGCTATCTGTTCGGCGCGGGCGTGCTGGATTTCGCGGGCGGCACCGTCGTCCACATCAATGCCGGCGTCGCCGGGCTGGTGGCCGCCATCGTGGTCGGCAAGCGGGCCGGCTACGGCGCCAGCGCGGGCCACGTCTTTGCCCCGCATAATCTGGTGCTGAGCCTGATCGGCGCCTCGCTCTTGTGGGTCGGCTGGTTCGGCTTCAACGCCGGGTCGGCGCTGGGCGCGAACGGGCGCGCGGGGATGGCGATGGCGGTTACCCATTTCGCCACGGCGGGCGCGGCGCTTTCCTGGATGGTCGCGGAATGGATCGCCAAGGGCAAGCCCAGCCTGCTGGGCATCATCTCCGGCGCGGTCGGCGGTCTGGTGGCGATCACCCCTGCCTCGGGCTTCGTCGCGCCCGGCGGCGCGCTGGTCATCGGCCTTGTCGCCGGCGTCCTCTGCTACGTCGCCTCGACCTGGCTGAAGAAGACCTTCGGCTACGATGATTCGCTGGACGTGTTCGGCGTCCACGGCGTCGGCGGCATCGTCGGCGCGGTGCTGACCGGCGTGTTCGCGGTCGGCGAGCTGGGCGGCTATCCGGGCCTCCTTGAGGGCAATCCCGGGCAGGTGCTGGTGCAGGTCTACGGCATCCTGGCGACCGTCGCCTGGAGCGCCATCGGCACCTTCGTCATCCTGAAGGTGGTCCAGCTCGTCACCGGCCTCCGCGTCAGCCCGGAAGCCGAACGCGACGGGCTCGACCTCGCGATCCACGGCGAAACCATCCAGTAGGCTCGCCGGAAACAAGCGGCCGGAGGGGTCCCACCCCTCCGGCCGTTTTTATGCGCTGCGCCAGAGTCTTTCCCGAACCCGTTGGATTCAATATTTTCCTTGGTGGCCGATTGCTTGTATCCAGAGACGTCCGGCGGTAAAGTCATGGCCGGATTTCACGGTAATCAGGCGACGCGCGGTCACCATGATCAACGCCTCCCTGGCGCGGCTGGCGGACTACCCGTTCACCCGGCTGGCCCAGCTTCTTCAACCTGTCGCCCCGCCGGGCGGTCTGACGGCGCTCGCCTTGTCGGTCGGCGAACCGCAGCACGCGCCCCCGGCGCTCTTGGCCGAAACGCTGTCCGCCAGCGCCGATGGCTGGAACCGCTATCCCCAGGTCAACGGCACGCCCGCCTTGCGGGAAGCCATCGCCGGCTGGCTGAAGCGCCGCTACCGCCTGGCCGAGGGGACGATCGACCCCGACCGCGCGATCCTGCCCCTGTCCGGCACGCGGGAAGGGCTGTTCCTGCTGGCGCAGCTTTCCGCGCCGGGCGAACCGACGGACCGGCCGCCAGCGGTCCTGCTGCCCAACCCCTTCTATGCCGCCTATGAGGGCGCGGCCGTGATCGCGGGGGCGGAGCCGGTCTTCCTGGACGCCACCGCGGCGACCGGCTTCCTGCCCGACCTGGACGCGCTGGACCGGGACCTTCTGGACCGCACGCGGCTTTTCTACCTCTGCACGCCGGCCAACCCCCAGGGGGCGGCGGCCGACGCCGCCTATCTGGCGCGCGCCATCGGCCTCGCCCGCCGGCACGGCTTCATCCTGGCGGTCGACGAATGCTATGCGGAGATATACGACCGGACGCCGCCGACGGGCGCGCTGGAGGTCGCAGGCGCCATGGATGGCGGGGCGCTGGACAATCTGCTGGTCTTCCATTCGCTGTCCAAGCGCAGCAACGCCGCCGGCCTGCGGTCGGGCTTCGTCGCCGGCGATCCGCGCCTGATCGCCGCCTTCGCGCAGCTTCGCAGCTATGCGATGGCCGGGATGCCGCTGGCGATCCAGGCGGCGTCGGCGGCGCTCTGGAACGACGATGCGCATGTCGAGGAGAACCGCGCCCGCTACCGCGCGGCTTTCGACGCCGCCCATCAGGCGATCGGCGACCGGTTCGGCTTCTACCGGCCGGATGGCGGCTTCTTCCTCTGGCTCGATGTCGGGGATGGCGAAAGCGCGGCTCGCGACCTCTGGCAGGCGGAAGGGCTGCGCGTGCTGCCCGGCGCCTATATCACTCGTCCGGACCGGGCCGGCCGCAACCATGGCGCGCCCTATATCCGCGTCGCGCTGGTGCATGATTCCGCCATCGTGGCCGACGCCATGGCGCGGCTGACCGACTTCTTAGATCAACGCCTCGCCCACCGGCGCACGGGAAGCTGACCTAGAATGGCCACATCGACCAGCCGCACCGCGGGCCGCGAGCCCCGTTCCTCCTTCCTGCCGGACGGCGCAGGCCTGTTCCTGCGCCAGCGGCTGATCGAGCTGGGCGGCGCGGCGCTGATGGCGTTCGGCGCGGCGGCGCTGGCGGCGCTTATCACCTACGCGCCGACCGATCCGTCCTGGAATGTCGCCAATCCCGACGGGACCATCCGGAACCTGCTGGGCGTCGCCGGCTCCTATCCGGCCGACCTGATGATCCAGACGCTGGGCCTCGCGGCGCTGGCGATCGGCGCGCTGCCGATCGTCTGGGGCTGGCGGATCGCCCGGCACAAGCCGCTGGGCCGGTTCTGGGTGCGGCTCCTGGCGCTGCTGTCGGGCGTGCTGCTGCTCGCTATCGCGCTGTCGCCCTTCGACCTTTCCGGCGGCTGGCGCACGGTCGACAGCCTGGGCGGCGCGGTCGGCACGCTGGGGTTCGGCGCGCTGAGCGGGCTTCCGGGCCTTGCCGGAGCGGCCGGGATCTGGGTAGCGGCCGGGGCGGGCCTTCTCTCCCTCGCCCTGCTGATCGCGGCAACGGGGCTGAAGTTCTCCGACTGGCGCGACCTCTTCCTCGGCATCGGGCGGCTGACCAACCTTCTCAGCCGGGAGACGGCGGCCGCCGGCCGGGCCTCCGTCGCGGCCGCCCAGGACGCGGCGGGCCGGATGACGCGGACCGGCGCCGCCCGGCAGGAACCCTCGCCCGGCGAAGACGGCGCGCGGACGCCCATCGGCATCGCCGCGCCCCCGCCGCCCGCGCGACGGGAGAAGGCGGTGGTCGCGCCCAAGCCGAAGCCCATGGCCGAAGGCAGGCGCGCGGCGGCCGAGAAGCAGCCGAGTCTGGAGTTCGAGCCGACCTCGGATTACGAGCTTCCGGCGCTCGACCTCCTGCACCTGCCCGACCCGGCGCGCCGGCCGGCGGCGCTGAACGCCGAGGCCCTGTCGGTCAACGCCCAGATCCTGGAAGGGGTGTTGAGCGATTTCGGCGTGCGGGGGGAGATCGTGAAGGTCAATCCCGGCCCGGTGGTCACGCTCTATGAGCTGGAGCCCGCGCCCGGCACCAAGTCCAGCCGGGTCATCAATTTGGCCGACGACATCGCACGCTCCATGAGCGCCGTCTCCGTCCGCGTCGCCGTCGTGCCCGGCAAGAACGCGATCGGCATCGAGCTGCCCAACGCCAGGCGGGAGACGGTCTATCTGCGGGAGCTGATCGCGTCCGACGCCTACGACCGCTCCTCCTCCAAGCTGGCGCTGATGCTGGGCAAGGATATCGGCGGTGGCCCGGTGATCACCGATCTGGCCCGGATGCCGCATTTGCTGATCGCCGGCACCACCGGGTCGGGCAAGTCGGTCGGCGTCAACACCATGATCCTCTCGCTCCTCTACCGGATGCCGCCGGAGAAGGTGCGGTTCATCATGATCGACCCCAAGATGCTGGAGCTGTCGATCTATGACGGCATCCCCCATCTCCTGTCCCCCGTCGTCACCGACCCGAAGAAGGCGGTGGTGGCGCTGAAATGGACGGTCAAGGAGATGGAGGACCGCTACCGCAACATGTCCAAGCTGGGCGTCCGCAACATCGAGGGCTACAACCAGCGCCTGCGGGAGGCCAAGGCGAAGGGCGAGGTGCTGCTGCGCCGGGTCCAGACCGGCTTCGACCCCGACACCGGCAAGCCGGTGTTCGAGGACCAGCCGCTGGACCTGACCGAACTGCCCTATATCGTCGTCATCGTCGACGAGATGGCCGATCTGATGCTGGTCGCCGGCAAGGACATCGAGGCGGCGATCCAGCGGCTGGCGCAGATGGCGCGGGCCGCCGGCATCCACATCATCATGGCCACCCAGCGCCCGTCGGTGGACGTCATCACCGGCACGATCAAGGCCAACTTCCCGACCCGTATCAGCTTCCAGGTCACCTCCAAGATCGACAGCCGCACCATCCTGGGCGAAGGCGGGGCGGAGACGCTGCTGGGCCAGGGCGACATGCTCTACATGGCCGGCGGCGGCCGGATCACCCGCGTCCACGGCCCCTTCGTCAGCGACGGGGAGGTGGAGCAGGTGGTCGCCCATCTGAAGGCCCAGGGCGAGCCTTCCTACAATGAGTCGGTGGTGGAGGAGCCGGACGAGGACGGCTTCGACCCCTCCATGCTGGATGGCGGAGAGGGCGGCGGCTCCGGCGACGACCTCTACGACCGCGCCGTGGCGCTGGTCGGCCGGGAGCGCAAGGCTTCGACCAGCTTCATCCAGCGGCATCTCCAGATCGGCTACAACCGTGCCGCCCGGATCATCGAGCAGATGGAGCAGGAGGGCGTGGTCAGCCAGGCCAACCATGTCGGCAAGCGGGAGGTCCTGGTCGGCGACCACGACTGACGCGAGTTGGCCAATCTCCTCGGCCGGGACCCGACATGGCCCAGACCGGGCCGCACTTCCGCCATCAACCGCCGGCAGTTTCCCAAGCCATGAAGAAGATTCTCGCCTCCCTCACCCTCGCCGCCAGCCTCGCCATTACGGCCGCCCCGCTCCCCGCCGCCGCCCAGTCGGATGCAGCGGAATTATCAGACGCGCAGCAGGCGACGGTGGAGCGGATAGAAGGCTACCTGAACAGCATCACCACGATGCAGGCGCGATTCACCCAGACGGCGGAGAATGGCGGCGTGGCGGAAGGCGACTTCTACCTCTCCCGCCCCGGCCGGATGCGCATCGAATATGACGAGTTGCCCTATCTCTACGTCGCCGACGGCTTCTGGCTGACCTACTACGACAAGGAACTGGGGCAGCGCAGCGACGCCCTCTTGGGCTCCAGCCTCGCCGATTTCATCACCCGGCCGGACATCGAGCTTTCCGGCGACGTGACGGTGCGCGGCGTGCGCGACGAGGGCGGCCGGATAGAGATCGACATCGTCCAGACCAGCGATCCGGGCGCGGGAATGCTGACGCTGGTCTTCACCGACAGCCCGCTGCGCCTGGACAGCTGGATCGTCGCGGACGCCGCCGGCCTGACGACCGAAATCCAGCTCTCCAACGCCCGCTTCGGCGGCCAGCTCAGCAGCAGCCTCTTCGTCGCTCCCCGGCCGGATTGAGCCGGCTTCCGGGCGGCGAGCGCCCCCCGCCTCCCCTCATGGTGAGCTTGTCGAACCATGTATGCCCACATCCTTCGGCAAGCACAGGATGAAGGGGGAGAGAGGGTGCTCACCAACGCCGTCATGCCGGACCTGATCCGGCATCCATGGGGCGTCGAAGAAGGTGGGTACGTGCCCTTCTTGCACTGCCGATGAAGCGGCGAGGGCCTATGGATTCCGGATCAAGTCCGGAATGACCAATAAGGGGAAAAGGTTCGCCTCTTTTCCTCATGGTGAGCCTGTCGAACCATGTGTGCGCCGCGTTCCGAGAAACCGTCATGCTGGACTTTGATCCAGCATCCATACGGTGTCGACGGTCGCCGGGGCGGGGCTCGTTCTTCGCCGACGGTGAAGCGGGACCGGCCCATGGATTCCGGATCAAGTCCGGAATGACCAACAGAAACAACGGCTAACGACGCCTGCGGAACGGCCTGGCGAAGAGGGTCGCGAGCGGCCGCTCCTCCTCGCCTTCCACGCCGATCGGCATCGTCGTCCAGCGGCGCGTGGCGCTGCGGGAGGCGAACAGGCGGTCCCAGAGGCTGAGGATGGTGGCGTAGTTGCTGTCGGTGTCGCGACGGACCCGGTGGTGATGCACCCAATGGATCGACGGCGTCACCACGACCCGCGCCAGCGCCCGCTCCAGCCCGTCCGGCAGCCGGAGGTTGGAATGGTGGAAGATCGTGGCGACCAGCACCAGCGTCTCGAACGCCAGGACGGAGCCGATCGGCACGTCCAGCAGGATGATGACGGCGGCCCGGGCCGCCGCGCTCAGCAGCACCTCGCCGAAATGGAACCGGACGGCGGAGGTCGCGTCCAGGAAGCGATCGAGATGATGGATCTCATGGAACCGCCAGAGGAACGGGATCTCGTGATTGGCCCGGTGCCACCAGTAGATCAGCCCGTCCAGCAGGACGAGGTCGACGGCGAGCCCGGCCCAGCCCGACCACCAGTCCGGCCGCCAGCCGAGGCCGTGAGCGGCGGCCCAGAGCGACACGGGCACCACCGCCAGCGGCGACAGGATCGTGTTGGCCAGCCACAGCGCGCCGTTCCGCAGCAGCCGCCGATGGCCGAACCTGCCGTCGCCGGCGGGCGGCTCCGCCTTCGGCAACAGCCGTTCCAAGAGGACGAGGCCGACCAGCCAAGCCCCGGCGGCCAGGCCCTTCCATGCCAGCAACTCTTGAACGGCGTCATCCATCGGCGTCACAATAGGCGGCAACCAGAGTCTTCAGCCAGAGTCTCGAGACATGACCCGTTCCCCGCGCCGACCCGTCGTCGGCATCCCCTGCTGCACGAAGCAGATCGGCCCGCACCCCTTCCATATCGCGGGCGACAAATATGTCCGCGCCGTCTCCGACGGGGCCGGGGCGCTGCCCTTCCTGATCCCGGCGCTGGGCGACTGGTACGAGATCGACGATCTGCTGGACCGGCTGGACGGCCTGCTGATCACCGGCAGCCCGTCGAACGTGGAGCCGGCACGCTATGCCGGCCAGCCGAGCGACCCCGGCACGGCCCACGATCCCGCACGGGACGCCACGACCCTGCCGCTGATCCGCCGCGCGCTGGAACGCAACATGCCGGTCCTGGCGATCTGCCGGGGCTTGCAGGAGTTGAACGTCGCGCTGGGCGGCAGCCTGCACCAGAAGGTCCAGGACCTTCCCGGCCGCGCCGATCACCGCGCCGACGACACCCGGCCCGTCGATGTGCAGTACGGCCCCGCCCATCCGGTGGCGGTCCAGGAGGGTAGCCGGCTCCACCGCCTGTTCGGCCGGATGGAGATCACGGTCAATTCGATCCACGCCCAGGGCATCGACCGGCTGGCCGACGGGCTGTCGGTGGAGGCCGTCGCGCCCGACGGGCAGATCGAGGCGGTTCGCGTCGATCGCGGCCCCGGCGACATCTGTCCGGATTTCGCGCTGGCCGTCCAATGGCACCCCGAATGGAAGTTCCAGGACAACCCGGACTCCACCCGCCTCTTCGCCGCCTTCGGCGACGCCGTCAGGGCCTATGTTGTAGGCCGGGGGCGGGCGGCGGCGGCGTAGAACCCCTCACCCTCCCGCCCCTTCGGGTCGGGTCCCTCCCTCTCCCACAAGGGGCGAGGGTGAATTGGTAGCCCTCGCCCCTCTGGGGAGAGGGTTGGGTGAGGGGCGTTGCAGATGAAGCGGGCTTGATTTGCCTCGTCATCTCGGTCAGGCATGCTGCCGGAAAAGAATCAGGATCAAACAAGGGGGAAACCGGGAACGGCCCTCTCATGGAAAGGGCCGGCCAAACCCATGCGCATCGCCACCTGGAACATCAACTCGGTCCGCCTGCGAATCGACATCGTGCTTCGGCTGCTGGACGAGCTGAAGCCCGACGTGCTGTGCCTTCAGGAGATCAAGTGCCTGAACGACCAGTTCCCCGCCTCAGCCCTGGCCGCCGCAGGCTATCCCCACATCGCCGTCGCCGGCATGAAGAGCTATAACGGCGTCGCCATCATCTCCCGCCTGCCGATCGAGGCGCATGAGGTGACCCATTGGTGCGGGCGGGAGGATTGCCGCCATGTCGCGGCGACCCTGCCCGGCGGACTGGAGATCCACAATCTCTACGTCCCGGCGGGCGGCGACATCCCCGATCCGGCGGTGAACGACAAGTTCAAGCACAAGCTGCAATTCCTGGACGAGATGACGGCGTGGTGGCCGGCCGCCCGGCCCGGCGACCGGAAGATGGTGCTGGTCGGCGACCTGAACGTCGCGCCGCTGGAGCATGACGTCTGGAGCCACAAGCAGCTGCTGAACGTGGTCAGCCACACGCCGGTCGAGGTGGAGAGGCTGGTCGCCCTCCAGGCCTCCATCGGCTGGGTCGACGCCATCCGAAAGTTCGTGCCGGAGGACCAGAAGCTCTACACCTGGTGGAGCTACCGTGCGCGGGACTGGGCGTTGTCCAACAAGGGGCGGCGGCTGGACCATGTCTGGGTGACGCCCCCGCTGGCCGGCGCGCTGACCGGCCATGGCGTGGTGCGGGAAGCGCGCGGCTGGGAACCCAAACCCTCCGACCACGTCCCTGTCTGGGCCGATATCGCAATTTAATTCCAGTTCTATTTCATTGATTGTGTATCATGAAATCGTTTGGTAATTTACGTCATGAGCACCGCGGTTGCACGCATTCTCAGCGATCTCCGCTCACGCGGCGGACTTCAAGGGAAAGACATTGCGAATATCGTCGACGTTTCCACGGCGACGGTTTCTCGCTGGTCGCATGGCAATGGTTCGCCCAGCCTGCGAACGCAGACGGTCATCGCGGACCTGCGCTACATCGTCGACCGGCTGTCGGATTTCTATACGGCCGATGAAACCCGCCTGTGGCTGCATTCCCGGCATCCGCTGCTGAACGGCGAGAGGGCCATCGACCTGATCAACGCCGATCGCACGGAGGAAGTGCTGGCGGTGATCGAGCGCCTCGACGCCGGCGCTTACATCTGAACGGCCGATGGCGGAGCGGCGTGCGCGCGATATCGAGCTTCTCGATGCCCTGGATGCCCATGCCGGCGTCGCGTTCGAGGGGGATGTATGGCGCATCGTGCGATCGGAGCGCGACGTATTGGAAGGTTCCCCCTCCAAGGCGAGATGGGATCCGGGAACCTTCGATGTGCTCTACACATCGCTCGAGCGCGAAGGGGCGCTGGAGGAGATTCATTTCCATCTGAGCCGCCAGCCCGTCTTTCCGTCGAAGATTCAATCGGTGCTTCATCGGATACGGGTGAGAACCGCCAGAACCCTCAAACTGGCGGACCTGGCTGCACTATCTGCCCTGGGCATCGCTCCCGAGCGATATGGAGAGCTGAGCTACGAACGTAGCCAGGAGATCGGAGATGCGGCCTTTTTCCTCGGCTTCGATGGCATCCTGGCCCCCAGCGCAAGATGGCGCTGCCAGAACCTGATCCTGTTCATGGATCGAATCGATCCGGGCGATCTCGCAGTCGTGGAATCCGAGCTGGTGGATTGGGACGTCTGGCGGTCCGCCCGTCAGGAGAAGCGCGGGAGATAGGTCCGACGCCAGCCAAACCTGCCTACCCCGCCCGATAGAGGAAGTACCGCCCCAGCGGCACGTCGTCGGGGGGCGGTTGGGGAGTCCAACCTTCGACCGCCAGTTCATGGTTCGCCACGCAGACGCCGCCGGCGGTCAGCAAAGCGGCCAGTGCCGGGGCCATGGCCGAGGCGAGGGCCTCGTTCACGGTGCGGTCGCCGGTGCCGAGGTCGGTGTGGATCAGCGCCGCCGTCCGGCCGAGGGCGGCGGCGGCCTGGGGCAGCGTCTCCGCCACCTCGCCGAGGAACAGGCGGCCGGGCGGCGGGACGCAGTCCGGATGGCAGGCGACCCGCCGCTCGAACACATGGATGGCGCGGCCGGGCAGCAATTCGCGGAGATGGTCGTAGGTCCGTCCGTTGCCGAGCCCCAGCTCCAGCACCGGCCCCGGCAGCCCCTCGACCTGCGCCGCCGCCCAGTTCAGGCACGAACGCTGCGCCTCCATCCGGCGGATGAAGCTGTCCAGTCGGCTCAAGGGCCTTCGTGTTCCATCGCCGCGGCCTTGGTCGTGCGCTCCAGCCGGTGGGCCAGGACGCGCATGATCTCCACCGCCATCTGGGGGAACTCCGTGACCATGCGGAAGAACAGGTCCTTGGAGATCATGAGCGTCGTCAAATCCGTCTTCGCGCGGATGGTGGCGGTGCGCGGCACGTCGCAGAGGATCGCGATCTCACCCACGAAATCGTTCTTGGCCACGGTGGCGATAATCTTCGGCCCCGTCGGCGTCTTCACGATCACCTCGGCCTCGCCGCTGATGATGATGTAGGCGGCGGCGCCCATCTCATCCTGCTCGAACACCGTCTGGCCGGCGCTGAAGACCACCCGCTCGCTGGTGAAGGCGAGCAGCTTCAGCTTCGAAACCTCAATATTCTCGAAGAGCGGAATCTTCTTAAGAAGCTCAACTTCTTCCGCCAGGCTCACCGTCAACTCCCCCATTCCTTGTTTTTTATCTGTTTATTCCGCTTGCAGCAGTTCGCGCAAGACGCTCCCCTCGCGATCCAGCTCCTCGAACCGGCCGCGTTCGGCGATCCTGCCGGCCTTCAGCACGATCACATCGTCGAAATCCCGGGCCAGGCTGGGACGGTGCGGCGCCCAGATCAGGCCCCTGCCATCCGCCCATTCGCGGAGGCGGGAATGGATCCGCGCCTGGCTGCCGCCGTCCAGCGACGCCGTCGCCTCGTTCAGGATCAGCACCGCCGACCGCTTCAGGATCGCGCGGGCGAGCGCCGTCTTCTGCCGCTGGATGGCGGTCATGCGCGCGCCGGCGACGCCGACGGAATGGTCCAGCCCGACGGCGATGATCGCGTTGCGCAGGTCCATCTCGCCCATCACCACGCGGACCACCGACCGGATGCTGTCAGCCGTGCCGGTCCGGCCATAGCGGATGCGGCCGAACAGGATGTTGTCCTGGATGGAGGCGGCGCTGTTGTAGCTGTCGGGATCGAAGAACTCCACGCAAGACCGAAGGTCCGGCGGCAGCCCGTCGGCGAATCGCCGCCGCGCCTCCACCAGCCGCTGCTGCATGTCCTCCTCCAAGAGCCCCAGCCGGTGCCGGGAGGCGATCAGCTTGAAGGGCAGCGCCATCAGCCGCGACTTCTCCTCCGGCTTCAGCCCATCGACGCCTTCCCGTCCCACCTTCGCCACCAGCGGCTGGAAGTCCGGCAGATCTTCGGACCCGATGAAGCTGAACTGTTCGAAGAACTCATGGCCCGGCGGCAGGTCGGCGAACAGCTCGATCATCGTCTCGGCGACCTGCGCGCCCATCTGCAGGAAGTCTTCGGTCAGCCCGGTGTCGGCCAGCACCTTCCGGACGTAAGCATGGTCGGCCAGATTCTCATGCGCGAAGGTCGGCCCCACGGCGGTGCCGAACAGCAGGTTCTCCGCCACCGTGGCGCTGGTGTTGTAGCGGTCGGCCTCGAACGGCTCGACCAGTTCGCGCGCCTCCGGGTCCTCGGTCAGCCGGGCGCGCACGGTCTTCCGCGCCTCCAGGATCTTGTCCGCCAGCGCGCGGTTCCGCTGCGGCTCGATCGTGCCGTTGAGGCCCATCCGGTAGACGTCCTGGTCCAGATCGACCGCCGCCAGCGCCGCCAGCACGCGCGGCAGCATCTCCTCCGGGCTCTCCGCCCCGGCGGCGGCGTAATCCACCCAGTCGGCGTCCACGTCGTAGACGATGTTGCCGGACGACATGGCCTCCCTTATCCGGTTCTGCCGCCATGCCTTCCGCTTCTCGTCATAGGAAGGCTCAGCCATCGGCCGGTGCTTCAGGCCATAGAGCAGGTTGGCGCCCAGCGTGTCGGTGAACAGGTAGCTGCGGGGGCCGACATAGCCTATGGCGCGCCCGGTCACGGCTTCCGGCAGGTCGGCATAGTCGGCCCCGCCGAGCCTGATCCGCCCGGCGGTCGGCCGGATCAATCTGGCGGCCAGCATCATGAAGGAATCCCGGCCGCTGTCGCCGTCGCCCAGGATTGCGACATGGCGGTCGAGCGGCAGGGTGGCGGAAACGCCGTCCACCATCGGCGGCGAATCATATTCCGCATAGACGACGTTCGAGAAGACGAGGCTGTCGGGCAGCGGATCGAGCGTTTCGTCCCCGTCAAGCTGGTCCATGCCCAGCATGCCGGCCGGCTGGAACTGCTCGATCACCTGTTCGTACTTGATCCGGGAATCTTCCCTGAGCTGGTAGTAGGTCAGAAGCTCCTTCCAGGGCGCCGCCAGATCCTTGTAGGCGGCCAGCACCGCCACCAGCGCGCCGAGGTCGAGCCGCCCCTTGATCACCAGATAGCCGCCGATGGCGTAGAAGAAGAACGGGGTGAGCTGGTTGATGAAGTTGTTCAGGAACTTGATGAAGAATTTCCGGCGGTAGATCTCGAACCGGATGTCGAAGATGTTGCCCAGCCGGTGGGCGAAGTCCGCCAGATGGTAGTTCGACGTGTCGTAGGCGTGGATTTCCTGAATGCCGCTGACCGATTCGCCGATCCTGTCCGACAGGTGGCGCATCGTCCGGACACGCTGCTTGCCCAGCTCGTTCACCCGCCGTTGCAGGCGCGGAATGATATAGCCCTGGATGGGGTAGAGCGAGATCGCGGCCGCGCCCAGGACCGGGTCCTGGACGAAGATGAAGCCGATATAGACCAGCAGCGTGCCGCCCTGGAAAATCGGCAGTACGAAGCTGTCGCCGATGAAGCCGCCCAGCGGCTCCACCTCGCCGGTGATCATCGGGATGATCTCGCCCTGGCTCATCTTCTTGAAATGCGGGGCGGGGAATCGCAGCACGCGGGCGTAGAGCTCGTACCGCAGCCGGCGCAGCATCCGTTCGCCGGTCTGCCCCTTGTAGACGTTGACGGCGTATTTGAAGCCGCCATTGATGAAGACCAGCGCGAGGAACAGGCCCGACAGCGCGAACAGGTAGGGCACCTGCGCCAGATCTATCCCGAAGAAGCTCTTGGGGAAATCCGTACCGCCGATCGCGTCGTTGACGATCTGCTTGGGCAGTTCCAGCGAGTAGTAGAGGAAGGGAAACGACGCCAGCGTGAGGGCTACGATGAATATCTGCTGGCGTCTGCTGTACCTCAGAATGAAGCGGTAGATGCTTCGATCCATGTAAGCCGCCCGCTGCCTTGCCTGATGTCCCCGCAACCCTACGGGCGCGCCATCGTTTCAGAGGCGGAAGATAGCCGCAGAAGGGCGGTGTCGCAAACGGCATGGTTTTGCCGCGCGGCTTCGTGATAAGAATCGCCGGCGCGACGGTGCCGCCATCTCCGCCGCGTCTCAAGCCGACCGCCGAGGCAGGGGAATGGCGAAGCGCAGCGATCAGACCCGCGTTCTCATCTACAGTCACGACAGCTTCGGCCTGGGCCATCTGCGGCGCTGCCGGGCGATCGCCCATGATCTGGTCGAGAACCACAAGGACATGTCCGTGCTGATCCTGTCGGGGTCGCCGATCATCGGCAGCTTCGACTTCCGGTCGCGTGTCGATTTCGTGCGCGTGCCGGGCGTGATCAAGCTCAGGAACGGGGAATACACCTCGCTCAACCTGCATATCGACACCGAAGAGACGCTGGCGATGCGGGCGTCGATCATCGAGCACACAGCCGAGACCTTCGATCCCGACCTGCTGATCGTCGACAAGGAGCCGCTGGGGCTGCGCGGCGAGGCCAAGGCCACGCTGGAGATGCTGAAGGCGCGCGGCACGCCGCTGGCGCTGGGCTTGCGCGACGTGATGGACGAGCCGGCCCTGCTGGCGCCGGAATGGGAGCGCAAGAACGTCCTGCCGGCGCTGGAAGACCTGTACGACCATATTTGGATCTACGGGCTGCCGCAGATCTGCGAGCCGCTGAAGGGGATCGACCTGCCGCGCGGCGTCCGGAGCAAGATGGCCTATACCGGCTACCTGCCCCGGTCGGTCTCCACCGGCGGCGGCCCGGCCGCAGCGCCGTTCGACGAACCCCACGTGCTGGTCACGCCGGGCGGCGGCGGCGACGGAGAGGACATGGTCGACTGGGTGCTGACGGCCTACGAGGCCGACAGGAAGATGCCCCATCCGGCGCTGATCGTCATGGGGCCGTTCATGCAGCGGGAACGCCAGGCCGACTTCATCGGCCGCGCGGAAATGCTGGACGATGTCGAGATCATCACCTTCGACGCCCATATGGAGAATCTGATCGAGGCGGCGGTCGGCGTTGTCGCCATGGGCGGCTACAACACCTTCTGCGAGATATTGTCCTTCGACAAGCGGGCGGTCCTGGTGCCCCGCACCCGCCCGCGCATGGAGCAGTATATCCGCGTCTCCCGCGCCGAGGATCTGGGGCTGGTCCGGATGCTGGAGGATGACGGCCACCGCCCGCCATCGGCCATGATCCGCGCGCTGCGGGCGCTGCCGGCCCAGCCGAAGCCTTCGGAGATCGTGGTTCCCGGCCTTCTGGAGGGGCTGGTCAACGTCAACCGGCTGGTCGACGCGGCCGTGGATCGCGCGCCGACGCCGACGCTCCGCGCGCGGCAGAGCGCCTGAAACCATGGCAGCCTGACTTCCATGGCTTCATCCTCCGACAGACGGACGGCAATCGTCGTCAAGGGCTATCCGCGACTATCGGAAACCTTCATCGCGCAGGAGATTCTGGGCCTCCAGAACGCCGGGCAGAGCCAGATCATCGTCTCGCTGCGCCGGCCGACGGACCGCAAGATCCATGCGCTGCACCGGGAGATCACGGCCCCGGTGCTCTACCTGCCGGAATATCTGCATGAGGATCCGCGACGGATCCTCAGGGGCTGGTCGTGGGCGCGGCGGCAGCCGGGCTACGACGAGGCCTGGGACACCTTCCTGAAGGATCTGGTCCGCGACCCGACGCGCAACCGCGTCCGGCGCTTCGGCCAGGCGCTGGTGATGGCCAACGAGATGCCGCGCGACGTGACCGACATCTACGCGCACTTCCTGCACACCCCGTCCTCCGTCGCCCGGTACGCCGCCCTGATCCTGGGCCTGCCGTGGAGCTTCTCCGCCCACGCCAAGGACATCTGGACGACGCCCGAGCGGGAGCTTCGGGGGAAGCTGCGCGCCGCCGAATGGGGCGTCACCTGCACCGCAATCAACCGCGATTACCTGGCCGGGCTGGCGGACGATCCGGCGAAGGTGGAGCTGGTCTATCACGGGCTGGATTTCGACCGTTTCCCCGACCCCGTGAACCGGCCGCCGCGCGACGGCAGCGACCCGGACGACCCGGTCCGCCTGCTCAGCATCGGGCGGGCGGTGGAGAAGAAGGGCTATCACGACCTGCTGACGGCGCTTTCCCGGCTGCCCGCCGGCCTGCACTGGCGCTTCACCCATATCGGCGGCGGCGATCTTCTGCCCAAGCTGAAGGCGGCGACGACGCGCCTCAACCTCTCCGACCGCGTGAGTTGGCGCGGCGCGCAGGCGCAGGACGCGGTGGTCGACGCCTATCGGGAGGCCGACCTGTTCGTGCTGGCCGCCAAGGTGGCCGACAGCGGCGACCGCGACGGGCTGCCGAACGTGCTGATGGAGGCCCAGGCGACCGGCCTGCCCTGTCTGGCGACGCGCATTTCCGCCATACCGGAGCTGATCGAGGACGGTGCGACCGGCCGGCTGGTCGAACCAGCCGCCCCGGACGCGCTGGCCAAGGCGCTGGCCGCGCTGATCGCCGATCCCGTCGCCCGCGCCCGGCTGGGTCTGGCGGGGGCGGAGCGGGTGCGGTCCTCCTTCGCCTTCCGGAACGGCCTCGAACGGCTGGTCGTGAAGTTCGGCCTGCGTTCCTGACGGCGGCGATGCGCGTCGCCTTCCATGCGCCGATGAAGCCGCCCGACCATCCGACGCCGTCCGGCGACCGGCGGATGGCCCGGCTGCTGATGGCCGCCCTCCGCGCCGGCGGCCACGACGTCAGGCTGGCCTCCCGGCTGCGGACATGGGACGACGGCACCGTGCCCGGACGGCCCGCCCGGACCCGGCGGCGGGGAGAGGCGATCGCCGCCCGGCTGATCGAACGCTGGCGCGGCGCGACGGACGCGCCGGAGGCATGGTTCACCTATCACCTCTACCACAAGGCCCCCGACTGGATCGGTCCTGCCGTCGCCGACGCGCTGGATATTCCTTATCTGGTGGCGGAGGCCTCCCGCGCGCCGAAGCGGGCGACGGGGCCTTGGGCCGAAGGCTACGCCGCCGCCGAGGCCGCCCTGCGGCGCGCCGACGCAGTGCTGGCGATGTCCGCGATCGACGCCGAGGGGCTGAAGGCGGCGCTGCCCGATCCCGCACGGCTGCACCGCCTGCCACCCTTTATCGACACTGCCCCCTTCGCCGCCGCCCGGAAACGGCGCTCGCGAACGCGCCGACGGCTGCTGGACGGTGAAGCCGGACCATGGCTGATCGCCGTCGGCATGATGCGGCAGGGGGACAAGCGCCGGTCCTACGAGATCCTGGCCGATGCGCTGCGGCGGCTGGGGGACCGGCCGTGGCGGATCGCGCTGGTCGGCGACGGGCCGGCGAAGGACGATATCGTCGGGCTGTTCGACCCGGCACGGGCGCGCTGGTTCGGCATCCTTGATCCCGAAACCCTCGCCGATCTCTACGCCGCCGCCGACCTGAAGGTCTGGCCCGCCGTCAACGAGGCCTACGGCATGGCGCTGCTGGAGGCGCAGGCCGCCGGCTTGCCGGTCGTCGCCGGCGCCTATGGCGGCGTGCCGGACGTGGTGCGCGACGGATTGACCGGCCTGCTGACCGAACCCGGCGACCCGGCCGCTTTCGCCGAAGCCCTCGCCGTCCTGCTGGACGATCCCGCCGTCCGCCGCGCCATGGGGCGGGCGGCGGCGGGATTGACCCCTATCGATCATGGCTTCGACGCCACGGCGGTACGGATCAATGCGATCCTGCGGGCGGTCGCACGATGACGCTGCTGTTCGCCTTCCGCCACGCGGCGACCGACTGGACCGCCGAGCGCCGGCTCCAGGGACGCACCGACCGCCCGCTGTCCGACGAAGGGCGGCGGCAGGCGGCCGGCTGGCGGCTTCCGGCGGAGATCGAGGGCTTCCGCTGGCTCACCAGCCCGCTCAGCCGGTGCCGGGAGACGGCCGAGGCGATGGGCGCGACGCCCACGGTCGAGCCGGCACTGGTCGAGATGGGCTGGGGCGCTTGGGAAGGACGCCGCCTCTCCGATCTGCGCGCCGATCTCGGCCCCGCGATGGCGGAGAACGAGGCCGGGGGGCTGGATTTCCGGCCCGAAGGCGGGGAAAGCCCGCGCATGGTGCAGGCCCGCCTGCTGCCCTTCCTGGCGGAGCTGGAGGCCGATTCGGTGACGGTCACCCATAAGGGCGTGCTTCGCGCGCTCTACTCGCTCGCTACGGGCTGGGACATGACGGCGAAACCGCCGGACCGGCTGCTGGACGGCCACGGCCATCTGTTCCGGATCGGCGGGGAAAGGCCGGAGGTTGTGCGGCTGAACCTGCCGCTTGTCCGATGAAAGTCCTGTTCCACGTCCAGCACCTGCTGGGAATCGGCCATGTCCGGCGGGCGGCGCGGATCGCATCGGCCCTGTCGAAGGCCGGCGCGCGGGTGACGATCGCCCAAGGCGGCTTTCCCGTCCCCGAAGCGGGGTTCGGGGACATCGAAACGATTCAGCTTCCGCCAGCGCGGGCGAGCGATCCCGGCTTCGGCTCCATCGTCGGGGAGGACGGGATGCCGATCGACGATGGCTGGAAGGCGCGGCGGACGGCCATGCTGCTCGACATCCATGACGATCTGCGCCCGGACATCCTTCTTCTGGAGACCTTCCCCTTCGGCCGCCGCGCCTTCCGGTTCGAACTGCTGCCGCTGCTGGAGCGCGCCCGCGCCCGGCCCGGCCGGCCGCTGGTCGCCAGTTCCGTGCGCGACATACTTGTCGCCAAGAAGGATCCGGCCAAGGAGGCGGAGATGGCGGAGATCGCGCGCCGCCATGTCGACCTTGTGCTGGTCCATGGCGATCCGGCCTTCGTCCCGTTCGGCGCTAGCTTCCCCTTCGCTGATCGGATCGCCGACCTGATCCGCTATACCGGCTATGTCGGCCCCGATCCGGGACCGCCTCCCCCAAGCGACGAGGGAAGGGACGAGATCATCGTCTCCGTCGGCGGCGGCGCGGTCGGCGAAAGGCTGCTGCGAATCGCGCTGGAGGCCGCGCGCCTTTCTACCTACCGATGGCGGCTGCTGGCCGGCCCCGACCTGCCGGGACCCGTCTTCGCCGCGCTGGCGGCCGCCGCGCCGCCTTCCGCGATCGTGGAGCGGGCGCGACCGGATTTCACCGGCCTGCTGGCGCACTGCCGCGCCTCCGTCAGCCAGGCCGGCTACAACACGGTGATGGACATCCTCGCCGCCGGCTGCCGGTCGGTGCTGGTCCCCTTCGCGGCGGGCGGGGAGACCGAGCAGGCGATCCGCGCGCGCTTGCTGGCCGGCGCTGGACGGGCCCAGGTACTGGAGGAGGCGACGCTGACGCCCGAAGGCCTGGCGGCCGCCGTGGAGACCACCGCGCAAATGCCGTCCCCGCCGCCGGCCATGGCGCTGAACGGCGCGGAGATTGCGGCGGAGATGCTGATCGAGGCCCGATAGTCCATCTGTCCCTCGAGATTCGATACGGATGATGGTCATAAAAAAACGACGTCATTCCGGACTTGATCCGGAATCCATACGATGCCGACGAAGCCGGAGCCGCACCCGGTTCTTCGCCGCCGGTGAAGCGGCGACGGCCAATGGATTCCAGCTTCCGCTGGAATGACCAGTAAAAACAAGATCACACTGGAGCCCCGTGCCCCGCCGCCGGTGAAGCGGCGACGTTGCGTCGTCGCGGACGCGGCTCGACAGGGCCTGTCACCCCCGCGGTTTCATCCCCGATCGAAATTCCTATAATGCCGCCCCCGACCGGCTCCCGACCACAAAAGCCGGCGGCAAGGGAGGAGATTATTACAATTTCGACCGCCACCGGCGCCCCGACAACCGAACCTGTCGTCGACCCCTGGTCGGCCCTGGACCAGGAACTGTCGGCATGGGCGGAGGCCGGAATGACGGCGACCTTCTGGTGGCGGGACGACGACGCCGTCATGCCGACCCCGACGCTCGACCGGCTTCTGTCGCTTTCCGCTCGTCACGAAGTCCCGCTGGCGCTGGCCGTCATCCCCGCTTTCGTTGAGGACGGGCTGGCGGGCCGGCTGGAAGGCGGTACGACGGCGACGATCCTTCAGCATGGTTGGGCGCATGCCAACCACGCCCCGGAGAGCGAGAAGAAGGCGGAGTTGGGCGATCACCGGCCGCCGGCCATGATCGGCGAGGAGCTCGGCCGGGGAGCCGCCCGTCTCCGAACGCTGTTCGGCGAACGCTTCCTGCCGGTCCTGACGCCGCCCTGGAATAGGATCGGCCCGCAAACCACGGCAGCCCTGCCCGGCTGGGGGTATGCCGGCCTCAGCACCTTCGGTCCCCGGAAGGCGGGCGGCGGGATCGCCCGGACCAACACCCATGCCGACATCATCGACTGGCGCGGCGGCCGGGACTTCGCGGGCGACCGGGCGGTGCTGGATGCCGTCTGCCGTCACCTCGCCGCCCGCCGCGCCGGGACCGTCGATTCGGACGAGCCGACGGGCCTGCTCACCCACCATCTGGACCACGACGCCGAAAGCTGGGACTTTATCGACCGGTTCCTTATCCGGACCCGATCCCACCCCGCCGTCTCCTGGCGGTCCGCCGCCACCCTTTTCGATATCGGTTGATGCCCGTTCATATATATTCCCGCGACAGTTTGAGAGCAGACTATCTCCGCGCCGCCGCCGGGCTGCTGCTGACGGCGCTGCCGCTGATCCTGGTCCGCCCCCACTGGATCGTCGGCCTGCTGCTTGGCGCGATGGCGCTTCTGTTCCTGCTGTTCCTGCTGCGCACCGCCCAGCGCCAAGTTACGACCATGCATGTGGACGATAACGGCATCCGCGCCGAGGGGCCGATGGGCAAGGCCGTCGCCTGGGCCGACCTTTCCGATCTCAGGCTGCGCTACTTCTCCACCCGCCGGGACAAGCAGAAGGGGTGGATGCACCTGACCCTCAAGGGTGCGGGCAAAACACTGAAGGTCGAATCCTCCATCGCCGGGTTCGAGGATATCGTCGACAGGGCGGTCGACGCGGCGAAGGCGAAGGGGCTGCGGCTGGAGCCGACGACGCTGAACAATCTGGCGGCGCTGGGCTTCGACGCGCCGGGCGATCCCGTTACCGGCGATCCGGGCGCGGGGGGCTGAAGCATGGCAGATCTCCTCCGGGTCCAGGATCTCAGCATTGATTTCACCGTTCCCGGAGGGCTGGTCAACGCCGTCAAGGGCGTCTCCTTCGCCATCCCTTCCGGCGGGACGCTCGCCATCGTCGGGGAAAGCGGGTCCGGCAAGTCCGTTATCGCTCAAGGGATCATGGGCATCCTTCCCCGCAACGGTCGGATCACCGGCGGCGCGATCCGCTTCGAAGACCCCTCCCGTCCGGGCGGTCCCGTCGACCTCGCTAAGCTCGACCGCGAGGGCAAGGCCTACCAGTCGATCCGCGGCGGTGAGATATCCATCATCTTCCAAGAGCCGATGACCTCGCTGTCGCCGCTCCACACCGTGGGCAACCAGGTGACGGAGGCGGTGCGGCTCCACCGCGCCGTCTCGGCCCGCGAGGCGGAGGAGCTGGCGCGGGAGATGCTGGGGCTGGTCGGCTTCCCCGATCCGGCCCGCGCGCTGAAGACCTATCCGTTCGAACTGTCGGGCGGCCTGCGCCAGCGGGCGATGATCGCCATGGCGCTGGTCTGCCGCCCGTCGCTGCTGATCGCCGACGAGCCCACCACCGCACTGGACGTCACCATCCAGGCGCAGATCCTGAAGCTGCTGAAGGACCTCCAGGCCGAACTGGGGATGGCGATCCTGATGATCACCCACGATCTGG
Source organism: Inquilinus sp. CAU 1745 (assembly GCF_039839375.1). Taxonomy (NCBI): domain Bacteria; kingdom Pseudomonadati; phylum Pseudomonadota; class Alphaproteobacteria; order Rhodospirillales; family Rhodospirillaceae; genus Inquilinus; species Inquilinus sp. CAU 1745. The sequence continues at coordinate 24,248 of NZ_JBDOQU010000023.1, read as the reverse complement.
GCGTCGTCGCCAACATGGCGGAGGACGTGGTGGTGATGTATCGCGGCGAGGTGATGGAGGCGGGAACCCTGCGGCAGATCTTCGACGACCCACGCCACCCCTATCTCCGCGCCCTGCTGAACGCCGTGCCGCGCTTCGGCATGGAGGGCGACGAGCGCCTGTCGCCGATCCGCGATATCGAGACGACGGGCGGCGCGCTGATGGCGGAGAAGCCGGCCGCCGAGCGATCCGACCGCGAGGGGCCGCTGCTGGAGGTCCGCGGCGTCACCAAATCCTTCGCCATCCGCGCCGACGGCTTCGTCCGCCAGCCGACGGAGACGATCCTGGCGGTCGACGATGTCAGCTTCCGGGTGGAGCGGGGGGAATGCCTGGGCCTGGTGGGCGAGAGCGGCTGCGGCAAGACCACGCTTTCGAAGATAATGATGCGCGCGCTGACGCCCGATAGCGGCTCGATCCACTTCAACGGAGAGGATGGGCCGGTCGACGTGCTGGCGCTGTCCGGCCCGGAGCTGAAGGCTTTCCGGCCGCGCATGCAGTTCATCTTCCAGGACCCGTTCAGTTCCCTCAACCCCCGGATGACGGTCCAGGACATCGTGACCGAGCCGATGGCGATCCACGGGATCGGCACGCCGGCGACCCGGCGCGGCATGGCCAAGGAGCTGATGGCGCTGGTCGGGCTGGACGCAAGGCACCTCCAGCGCTACCCGCACAGCTTCTCCGGCGGGCAGCGGCAGCGGATCGGCATCGCCCGCGCGCTCGCGCTTCGGCCCGACATCGTCATCTGCGACGAGCCGGTCTCGGCCCTGGATGTGTCGGTGCAGGCCCAGGTGCTGAACCTGCTGAAGGATCTGAAGGAGAGGCTGGGTCTCACCTACCTCTTCATCAGCCACAATCTGGCGGTGGTGGACTATATCGCCGACCGGATCATGGTCATGTGCCGGGGCCGGATCGTCGAGGCCGCGCCCCGCGCGATCCTGTTCCAGGGGCCGGTCCACCCCTATACGAAGGCGCTGCTTTCCGCCGTGCCGCACGCAGATCCGGACTGCCCGCTGGACCTCCACGCGCTGATGGGCGGGCGGGCGTCCGATCCGGCCGCATGGCCCGAGCCATTCACGGAATGCCCGGAACGTCACACGGCCATGATAGACCTGAAGAACGGGCACTTCGTGCGCGCCCATTCCGACGCCAAGCCCATGGAGTTGGCCTCATGATCCGTTTCCTCACCCTTGGCCTCGTCCTCGCGGTCGGCTGGGCGGTGCCGGCCGGCGCGGTCGCGCTGGTCGAGACGCCGTCGCTGGAGGCCTCCGTCGCCGACGGAACGCTGCCGCCGGTGGCGGAGCGCGTGCCCGACAATCCGCTGGTCGTGGATTTCGAGGCGCTGGGCAAGGAGCTGGGCCAGCCGGGAGGGCAGATCGAATGGCTGGCCCGCCGGTCGCGGGACATCCGCATCATGAACGTTTACGGCTATGCCCGGCTGGTCGGCTACGACACCGATTTCAACATCCAGCCGGACCTTCTGGAAAGCTACGAGGTGGAGGAGGAGCGCATCTTCACCTTCCACCTGCGCCCCGGCCTTCGCTGGTCCGACGGCGCGCCGTTCACGGCGGAGGATTTCCGCTATTACTGGGAAGACGTCGCCCTCAATGACGATCTGAAGCCTTACGGACCGGACTACCGGCTGATCGTCGACGGGCAGCTTCCGACCTTCGAGGTGCTGGACGACTATACCGTCCGCTACACTTGGCCCACCCCCAACCCGGCCTTCCTGCCGGCTCTGGCGGGGGCCGCGCCGCTCTATGTCTACGCGCCCGCCCATTATCTGAAGCAGTTCCATGCCGCCTATACGGACATCGAGGAGCTGGAGGCGATGGCGGAAGCCGAAGGCCAGCGCAACTGGGCGGCGCTGCACATCATCAAGGGCGACCTCTACGATGCGGAGAATCCGGACCTGCCGGTCCTCCAGCCCTGGGTCAACACGACCCCGTCCCCCGCCCAGCGCTATGTGTTCGAGCGCAACCCCTATTTCCACCGAATCGATCCGGCGGGCCATCAGCTTCCCTATCTCGACCGGGTGATCGTCAACATCACCGAAAGTTCGCTGATCCCGGCCAAGACCGGCGCGGGGGAATCCGACCTCCAGGCCCGCGGCCTGCGGTTCGACAACATCACCTTCCTGAAGGAGGCGGAGGAGCGGGGCGACTATACCGTCCGGCTGTGGCCGACCTCGCTGGGATCCGAGATCGCGCTCTATCCCAATTTGAACGCGGCCGACCCGGTGTGGCGGGAGCTGAACCGCGACGCCCGCTTCCGGCGGGCGCTCTCGCTCGCCGTCAACCGGGAGGAACTGAACCAGGTGCTGTGGTTCGGCCTCGCCCGTCCGGGCAACAACACCGTCCTGCCGGAATCGCCCTTCTTCGACGAGGAGCGGTTCCATCTCTGGGCGACCTACGACATCGACCGGGCGAACGCCCTGCTGGACGAAATCGGGCTGACCGAACGCAACGACGAGGGCTTGCGCCTGCTGCCGGACGGAAGGCCGCTGGAGATCGTGATCGAAAGCACGGGCGAACGGTCGATCGAGATCGACGCGCTGGAGCTGATCGCCGATTCCTGGCGGAAGATCGGCGTCGGATTGTTCGTCAACCAGTCGCAGCGCGATGTCTGGCGGAACCGCATCTTCGCCGGAGAGGCGGTGATGTCGGTCTGGACCGGGCTCGACAACGGGCTCATCACCCGCTCCACGGTGCCGGTGGAACTGGCGCCCGTGGACCAGAACTGGCTGCAATATCCGGCCTGGGGCCAGCACTATCAGACCGATGGCGTCGCCGGGACCGCCCCCGACCTGGAATGGGCGGAGGAGCTGATGCGCCTCTATGACGAATGGCGCACCGCCACGGAGATCGAGAGGCGGGTGGAGATCGTGGACCGCATGCTGGACATCCATGCCGAACAGGTGACCTCGATCGGCACCGTGCAGGGCGTGCTTCAGCCGGTCGTCGTCTCCAACTCTCTGCACAACGTGCCGGTGGAGGCGATCTATAGCTGGGATCCCGGCGCCCATTTCGGCATCTACCGGCCGGAAACGTTCTGGGTGGACCCGTGACCGCCGGCGGGGACCGCTGACGCCATGCTGGGCTATCTCGCCCGGCGCGTGCTGGTGATGATCCCGACGCTGCTCGCGATCAGCGCGATCAGCTTCGTCATCATCCAGCTTCCGCCCGGCGACTATCTGACGACCCTGCTGGCCGAGGCGCAGAGCCGGGGAGAGGGCGGCATCGATCCCGGCTACATCCAGTATCTGCGGGAGGAATACGCGCTCGACCGGCCGCTGGTGGAGCAATATTTCTTCTGGCTGGGCGGCATATTGCGGGGCGATTTCGGCTATTCGCTGGAATATGGCGTGCCGGTGACGGAGGTGGTGGGCGACCGGATGTTCCTGACCGTCGTCGTCACCTTCGCGACCACCCTCTTCATCTGGCTGGTCGCCTTCCCGATCGGCATCTATTCGGCGACCCACCAGTACGGCTTCGGCGACTATGCGCTGACCCTGCTGGGCTTCCTCGGCTTCGCGGTGCCGAGCTTCCTGCTGGCGCTGCTGCTGCTCTATTACGCCAATGTCTGGTTCGGCACCTCGATCGGCGGGCTGATGGATTCCCGCTTCATCGACCAGCCGATGAGCTGGGCGAAGTTCTGGTCGGTACTGGAGCATCTGTGGGTGCCGGTCATCGTCATCGGCACGGCGGGGACGGCGGCGATGATCCGCCGCCTGCGCGCCAACCTGTTGGACGAGTTGCAGAAGCAGTATTACGTCACCGCGATCGCCAAGGGCCTGCCGCGCCGCCGGGCGCTGGTGAAGTACCCGCTGCGCATGTCGCTCAACCCCTTCATCTCCGACATCGGCAATCTGCTGCCGGACCTGATCTCCGGCGCGACCATCGTCTCCATCGTGCTGGGCCTCCAGACGACGGGGCCGCTCCTGCTCTCCGCGTTGCAGAGCCAGGACATGTACATGGCGGGTTCGTTCATCCTGTGGCTGGCGACGCTGACCGTCATCGGCGTCCTGATCTCCGACCTCGCGCTGGCCGCGCTCGACCCGCGCATCCGGCTGGGCGGGAAGGCGGAGAAATGACGACGCCGCAAACGCCCGACGCCGCCGGGGCCGACCATTACGTCAACCCCGCGCCATGGAATCCTTATGAGGAGCCGGCGCTGACGCCGCAGCAGGAGCGGTACTATCTCGCCTCCCAATGGCGGATCATGTGGTGGAAGCTGCGCCGGCACCGGCTGGCCATGATCTCCGGCGGCATCCTCGCGCTGATGTACCTCTCGATCCTGATCTCCGAATTCCTCGCGCCCTACAATCTGGACACGCGGCATACCAGCTTCATCCACGCCCCGCCCCAGGCCGTCCATCTGTTCCATGAGGGGGAGTTCGTGGGGCCGTTCGTCTACGGCTTCTCCTATGAGCTGGACATGTCGTCCATGAAGCGAATCTACACGCCCAACCCTGAGGACGTGCAGCCGATCCGCTTCCTCTGCCTGGGCGACGGCTACGAGTTCTGGGGGCTGGTCCCGGGCAGCTTTCATCTGGCCTGCCCGGCGGAGGGCGGGACGCTCTTCCTGCTGGGCACAGACCGGCTCGGCCGCGACATGCTGAGCCGCCTGATCTACGGCGCCCGCATCTCCCTCACGGTCGGCCTCTTCGGCGTGACGGTCAGCTTCATCCTGGGCATCGTGATCGGTGGGATCGCCGGCTATTACGGCGGCTGGATCGACAATGTGATCAACCGGATCATCGAGATATTCCAGAGCTTCCCGCAGCTTCCGCTCTGGATGGCGCTCTCCGCCGCCCTGCCGCCGACCTGGAGCCCGCTTCTGATCTATTTCGGGATCACCATCATCCTCGGCCTGGTCGACTGGACCGGCCTCGCCCGCGCGGTGCGGTCGAAGCTGCTGTCGCTGCGGGAGGAGGATTTCTGCACCGCCGCCCAGCTTATGGGCGCCAGCCCGCGGCGGATCATCGGCCGGCACCTGCTGCCCAGCTTCATGAGCCACCTGATCGCATCGGCGACGCTGGCGATCCCGGCGATGATCCTGGGCGAGACGGCGCTCTCCTTCCTCAATCTCGGCCTCCGCCCGCCGATCACGAGTTGGGGGGTGCTGCTGAACGAGGCGCAGAACATCAACGTCGTCGCCCTCTACCCCTGGCTGATGGCCCCCGCCGTCCCGGTGATCGTCGTCGTGCTGGCCTTCCAGTTCCTCGGCGACGGTCTCCGCGACGCGGCGGACCCTTACAAGTAGCTTCTGAACATTCTGGACATACTGAACACAAATCCTTATCTTGCTGTTCAGTCAGCAGGCAAGGTCATCATCATGAGCCGGGTACATTTCGCGCTTAACGATCCGCAGGGGCCCACGGTCCGTTTCCAGTTCATGGAGACGGCGGAGGCTGAGAGTGTTCCTGCCGCCGGGGAGACGACGCATACCCGTTCCCTCTCACCCGCCGCCGCCAGTTTCGTGCGGGAGCATCCGGAGCAGGCGGAGTTGGCGCTGATCGTCGCACTGGAAGCGGCGGCGGCAACGGCGACGGTTCATGACAATCCGGCAGTGCGCCATGGGCTGCCGCCGGCGCTTGAACCCTTCATCGTCGAGACGGCCGACACAGATGCGATCGTGAACGTTTCGGAAGCGGCCGCCCTCCTGAACGTTTCGCGGACGACGGTCTACGAATGGGTGCGAATCGGGAAGCTGATCGCCTGGGGTCACACCAGGAGAGGGCTCGCCGTTCCGGCGGAGCAGATTCTCGGTCCCGGCCGCGTGGTCGACGGCGTTTCCGGCGTGCTGGAGATCATCGAGGAACCGGAACTTGCCTGGACCTTCCTATCGGAACCCTGGCCGTTCGAGGATGAACTCGCCCGCCCGATCGACCGGCTAAAGTACGGCGCGATCGATGAGGTCCTGGACGCCGCGCCGGCCTTCGGCATGACGTTCACTTGAGCCCCGTATCCTATTCCCGGCAATCGGTCGAAGCGGTTCTCAAGACGCCATCGCCACCACGGATGCTTGTCCGGATCATCCCTTGGCGGTGGCGACATGAACCTGGCGGCACCGTGGCGGGCGATTCCCGCTTCTGCACAAAGAAGGGCGGCTATTCGGTTCTCTATGCCGCCGAGGATTTCGCTACCGCCTTTGTCGAAACGGTGGTGCGGGACTCTCTGGTCGGGCGCACGAGGCGACGGATCAGGCCGGTCGAACTGACGGCGCGATGCGCCACCACCTTCGCCTCCGTCGGCCGGCTTGCCCTTCTCGACCTTCGAAATGATGGTTGCGTCACCATGGGCGCTCCGACCGATGCGGTCGGCGCGCGGAACCACTCGGCGGGACGCGCTCTCGGGCGATCGATTCATGACGACCACCCCCATGTAGACGGCATTCTCTACGCATCTCGCCTCAACGGCCGGGATTGCTATGCGATCTTCGACCGGGCCGTCCATAAGCTGGGCGACGGGTCACCTCCCCTGTCCACGCTGGAGCATCATCCGGAATTGCCGGCAGTTCTCAGAGCCTACCGGATCGAAATCGCCGTCTCCTGAGCCCCCCTCACGGATTATAAACTACCGCGCCAAGGTCGCTGATGTCGTAGCCGCCCAGGGCCTCCGCCTTTTCCGCGAAGGCGGGGGTGCGGGCGAAGGCGAGGAGTTTCTGGACCGGCGGCTCGAAATAGTCGCGGCGACGCACGGCGAGGTCGAACCGTTCGCGGTGCAGGGGGATGAAACCGAGCCCGAAGCGGCGCGCGACGGCGCGGATGGCAAGCCCGCAATCGGCCTCGCCGTCGAGGATCGCTGTCGCGAGGTCGGTCTCTCCCAGCGCCGGGGAGGCCGCCTCCCCCACATCGCCAGGTGAGAGCCCCTCCCGCTCCAGCAGGCGGTGGAGCAGCGCATGCGACCCTGATCCCGGCTGCCGGAAGGCGACCCGTACCTCGTCCCGCGCCAGGTCCTGGATTCCGGACAGTCCCAGCGGATTGCCCCGCGCCGTCACCAGCCCCTGATTCCGCCAGGCCCAGCCGATCAGCACCGCGTCGGCCAGCCCCTCGAACCGCTTCATCGCGGCGACATTGTAGCCGCCTTCCGCGTCGATCAGGTGAAGCCCGGCCAGCGCCGCGCGCCCGTCGGCCAGCCGGCGCAGCCCGTCCTCGCTGCCGTCGAACAGCATCGCCAGGTCGCAGCGCGATTCCTTCAGCGCCCATTCCAGTAGCGGGTCATGGCTGCCGGCCGCCACGGCAGGCGGAGAATCTATCGCGCCGCCGGCAAAGTCGACATGCCGGCTGACCCAGAGGTCGATGAGCCGGCGCGGGAACAGCAGCTTGCCGCTGACCCGGGAGAAGGGGATGCGCCGCGTCCCCACCAGTTCGTAGACCTTGCGCTCCTTGAGCCTCAGATAGTCCGCAACCTCGGCGGTGGTCATCAGGTCGGGCGGCATTCTGCTGCTTTCTCATGCATTGATTCCATATTTGAGCATATCCCGTTTCATTCGCATAATCCTGCAAGCATCCGAGGATCGAATGGACGAAAACGCCAACGCCTTCACGGCCGCGATCAGCCTCATCATGGGGGCGGACCCGACACTGGGCGGGATCGTCCTGCTGTCGCTGCGGGTCACGCTGACGGCGGTCGCGATATCGGCGGTCATCGGGCTGCCGCTCGGCGCGGCGCTGGCGTTGGCCCGTTTTCCCGGCCGGGGCGTCATCATCGTCCTGTTCAACGCGATGATGGGCCTGCCGCCGGTGGTGGTCGGGCTGGTCGTCTACCTGACCCTCTCCCGCTCCGGCCCCCTGGGCCCGCTCGGCCTGCTGTTCACGCCGGGGGCCATGATCGTCGCCCAGACGGTGCTGGTGACGCCGATCGTGGCGGCGCTGACCCGGCAGGTGGTCGAGGATCTGTGGCGCGAGTATGAGGAGCAACTCCGCTCTCTGGGCTCCTCCACCGCGCGGGCAATCCCGACGCTTCTCTGGGATGCGCGGTTCAGCCTGATCACCGCCCTTCTCGCCGGGTTCGGCCGGGCGAGCGCGGAGGTCGGCGCGGTGCTGATCGTCGGCGGCAACATCGCCGGCGTCACCCGGACCATGACCACCGCCATCGCGCTGGAGACCAGCAAGGGCGACCTCGCCCTGGCGCTGGGGCTGGGGATCGTGCTTCTCAGCCTCACTTTCCTCCTGAACGGGTCGGCGCATCTGGTGGGCGTTATCGGCCGCAGGCGGGCCGGATGATGCGCGACGATCCCGCCATCCTGCCCCTTCGCCTGACGGAGGTCAGCTACGCCGCCGGCGGGCGGACGCTGATCGACCGGCTGTCCCTGTCGCTGGAGCGGGGCGCGCGGACGGTGATCCTGGGGCCGAACGGGGCCGGCAAGAGCCTGACCCTCCGCCTCTGCCACGGGCTGCTGGCGCCGACCGCCGGCGAGGTCACATGGCGGGGTCCCGCCGCGCCCGACGGCCGGCACGTCATGGTCTTCCAGCGCCCCGTCATGCTTCGCCGCTCCGCCCGCGCCAATATCGAACACGCCCTTTCCCTGCGCAGCGCGGGGAGATCCCGCCGGCGCGAGCGGGCGATGGCGGCGCTGGAACGGTTCGGGCTGGCATCGCTGGCCGAGCGGCCGGCGCGCGTGCTGTCGGGCGGCGAGCAGCAGCGCCTGGCGCTTGCCCGCGCCTGGGCACTACGGCCCCAGGTGCTGTTCCTGGACGAGCCGACGGCCAACCTGGATCCGATGGCGACGCGGGCAATCGAAACGATGGTCGACGCCTTCCACGCCGACGGCGTCAAGATCGTCATGACCACCCACGATCTGGGACAGGCCCGCCGGCTGGCCGACGAGGTGCTGTTCCTCCATCAGGGCCGGATCGTCGAGCACGCGCCCGCCGACCGGTTCTTCGCGAACCCCGAAACCCCCGCCGCCGCCGCTTTCCTGCGCGGCGACCTGCTGTGGTGACCAACGACAATAAAGGAGACATCACGTGACCTTCCGCCGTCCTGCCGCCCTCGCGGCGCTGTTCCTGACCCTGGCCGCACCGGCCGCGCTGGCGCAGGAGCGATACATCACCGTCGCCTCCACCACCTCGACCGAGAATTCCGGCCTCTTCGACTACATCCTGCCGACATTCACGGAGGAAACCGGCATCGAGGTCCGGGTGATCGCGCAGGGCACCGGACAGGCGCTGGACACCGGCCGGCGCGGCGACGCCGACGTGGTTTTCGTCCACGCCAAGGCGGCCGAGGAGGAATTCGTCGCGGAAGGCTATGGCGTGGAGCGGATCGAGGTCATGTACAACGACTTCGTGATCGTCGGCCCGGCCGAGGATCCGGCGGACATCGCCGGGACCAGCGATCCGGTCGCCGCGCTGACCGCCATCGCGGAAACGGAATCCACGTTCGCCTCACGCGGCGACGATTCCGGCACCAACAAGAAGGAGCTGGGCCTGTGGGAGCAGGCGGGAATCGACCCCTCGAGCGAATGGTACCGGGAGCTGGGGTCCGGCATGGGCGCGACCCTGAACACGGCGGCCCAGATGCCGGCCTACACGCTGACCGACCGCGCGACCTGGATCAGCTTCGAAAATCGTGGCCCGCTGGAGATCGTCCTGGAGGGCGCCGACAGCCTGTTCAATCAGTATGGCGTCATCCTGGTGAACCCGGAACGCCATGAGCACATCAAGGCGGAGGACGGGCAGGCCTTCATCGACTGGCTGGTGTCCGAGGAAGGGCAGCAGGCCATCGGCTCCTATCAGCTCGATGGCCAGCAGCTTTTCTTCCCCAACGCCGGCAGTGGACCGTCCTGACAGCCAGGTCGGAGGCGTCCTCGCGCCGGCGGTGAAGCGGCAACGGCCCATGGATTCCGGATCAAGTCCGGAATGACGAACAAGAACAAGGTCGTGCTGGGCCGGAACCGTCCCCGCCCTCGCCAAACCCGCGCCCTTGCGCGACAATCGGCGCATGCAGGACCCGACCCGCATCGATGAGCATCGCTCTCCGAGACGCCTGCTCGGCGAGCTTGGCGGCGCGTGCGGCGATCTGGGCACGCTTCTGCCCTACGCCGTCGGCGCGATGACCGTGGCCGGGCTCGCCCCGCTCGGCGTGCTGTTCGGGTTCGGGGCCTTCCTTGTCGTGTCCGGGCTGTTCTACGGCCTGCCCATGGCGGTGCAGCCCATGAAGGTGGTCGGCGCGATCCTGCTGACCGGCGGCATGAGTGCCGGCGAGGCGGCGGCGACGGGGATGCTGATCGGGGCCGTCATGCTCGTCCTGGGGCTGACGGGGGCGATAGGGGCCGTCGCCCGGCTTATCCCGCAATCGGTCACGGCGGGGCTGCAGCTCGGCCTCGGCCTGACGATGGGCCTGCTCGGCTTCCGGCTGATGGGCGACGCCCTATGGTTCGGCCTTGCCATGCTGGCCGTCCTGATCGTCCTCATGAGAATCCCGCGCTGCCCGGCCGCGCCGCTTACCCTGCTGGTCGCGGCGGTCGCCGGCCAGGCCATGGGAATCGTCCCGCCGCCGGAGGGCGTTGTCTTCGACTGGCGGTTGCCTTGGGTGGCGCTCCCGTCATGGGAGGAGGCGTGGCGCGCCATGGCGCTGGCCGTCCTTCCCCAGCTGCCGCTCACTTTGACCAACGCGGTGGTCGTGACGGCCATCCTGTCGCGCGAACTGTTCCCGCGCCGTTCGGCAAGGGCGACGGAGCGAAACCTGACGCTGTCGACCGGGATCGCCAATTTGGCGCTGGCCCCGTTCGGGGCGATGCCGATGTGCCACGGGGCGGGCGGATTGCAGGCGCAACACCGCTTCGGCGCGCGGACCGGCCTCGCGCCCATCCTACTGGGCGCGGCGCTGCTGATCCTCGCTTTCGGCTTTTCCGATGCCGCCGCCGGGTTGCTCGGCCTGATTCCGCTTGCCGCCCTGGGCGCTCTCCTGATGGTCGCCGGCGTCGACCTCGCTTTGTCGAAGCGGCTGTTCGACGCCCGGCCGGCCTGCCGCCCTGCCATCGCGCTGACGGCGGGGCTGACGCTTTTCGTGAACCCGGCGGCGGGGCTGGCCGCCGGCTGGCTGCTGGAGACGGGCCGGTCGCGGGCGGCGAGATATGCCGAGGGCAAGGGATAGGCCTGGTAGGAATTTTCCGCACCAGGGGCCGGCATAACATTGTTTTTGTTGGTCATTCCGGACTTGATCCGGAATCCATGGGCCGCCGCCGCGTCACCGCCGGCGCAGAACCGGGCGCGGCCCCGCCCGCCATCGACGCCGCATGGATGCCGGATCGGGGTCCGGCATGACGGTTTTGAGAGCCGAAACCCTCAGGGATCGGCGACCGGAAGGGAGCGTTCGAGGTCGTAGGTGAAGCGGAACTGCGTTCCCGGCGGATAGCCACCGGGAGTTTCTTCCAGCGCCTCCAGGATGACGACAAGGTCGAGCCTTTCGCCTGACATGGACCCGTCCAGAGTGTAGAGAGACGACCCCTGGCGGCCGCCGCCGGATATCCGTCCCTCGGGCGAAACCTGCACGACCACTTCGCCCTCGTCGCTTCGCCAGCCCCTCTCGTCATAGGTCCCGCTGACCGCGAATCCGTTCTCGCCGCCCTCTATCGCGCCGGAGACGATGAAGCGGGCGCGCCCGTCGCCTTCGTCGACGAACCGCGCGGTTCCATGCCCTGAATCGCCGCCCGGCCCGTCCGGCGCATCGCCGGGAACGACGATCCGGACCGTCAGCTCGCCCTCATAGGGTTCGCCCATATATCGCTGGATCACCAGATGGCCGACATCGATACTGCCCAGCGCGACGGCGGCTCCCAGTAGCAGGAAGCCGACGGCGGCAATGGGTGCGACGCGCAACATTCCGATAGCTAACCAGAAGCGCCGATGGACCGCAATCGCCGGCGGCCGCTTACCCGTCCGTCTCATGAGTCGCGACGCCGGCGCGGGAGAGCGCCTGGGCGAGATGCACGGCGGGCGGGCGATCGGTGACGATGCCGGTCAGGCCGCTGAGCGGCGCGGCGATCTCCAGCAGCCGCCGGTCGAACTTGCTGTGATCGACCAGCACGAAGCACTGGTCGGACTGGGCGATCATCACGCGCTTCACCCAGCAGGCGGGGGAGTTCACGTCCATGATGCCCTCCGCCCCCAGCCCGCCCGCGCCGATGAACGCCTTGTTGGCGTGGTAGCGCCGCAGGAATTCCACCGTCTCGCTGCCATAGATGCCGGCTTCGCGATGGACGTAGTCGCCGGGACAGACGATCACCCGGATCGACCGCCCGCCGCCCAGCGTGGAGGCGACGGAATGGCTGTTGGTCAGCACCGTCAGATCTTCCCCCACAGCGGCGAGATGGCGGGCGAACTGCGCCGTGGTCGACCCGGCGTCGATCATCAGCACCTCGCCGGGGCTGACCAGCGACACCGCTTTCTCCGCGATCCGGTCGCGTTCCTTGACGAAGGTCCGGTCGCGCTCCCCAAAGGTCGGCTGCACGCCCATCGGCAGGGCCGACGCGCCGCCATAGGCGCGGTCGACCAGCCCCTGGCTGGACAGGGCGTCGACATCGCGCCGCACCGTTTCGGTGGAGACGCCGAACCGGTCCGCCAGCTCTGAGATCCTGACCAGCGGCGTCAGCCGGAGGTCGGCCAGGATCTTCTCCCGGCGCTGAATCTTGGTCAGCCGGCCGTTCATCGGTCCCGGGCGTCCAGCAGGCTGTCGGCCAGTTCGGCGAAGCCCGCGCCGCCGGGCCGCGCGGTGATCCAGCGCGGCAACGCCTTCACCTTGCCCGCGAAGGCGGCGAAGTTGGCGACGGCGACGGAGTGGCGGAGATGGGCGAACATCGGCTCGTCGTTCGGCGAATCCCCGACGAACACCACATCCTCATCCTCCCGCGACAGGGTGCGGCCGAAGATCTCCGACAGCATCCGCCGGGCCATGCCCAGCTTGTCGTAGGTCCCGTACCAGCCATTGACGTGGATGGAGGACAGCTTCGCCGTCGCGCCGGCTTCCCGGAAGATGTCCAGCACCCGGTCGATGGCGGCGGCCGGCAGCATCGGCACGTCTTCGGCTATGTCGATCGCCAGATCGGTCTCCCGATAGGCCTGGTCGGCGGAGATGCGGGTTCCCGGCACCGACCGCAGGATATGCGCGCCCAGCCGCTCCAGCCGCGCCCGGTCGTCCGCCCGCTCCGCCGCCTCCTTCTGGAAGCGGCGGACCATGGCCTGCCGCGTGCGGTCATAGTGGAAGTAGAAGGCCCCGTTCTCCCCGATCACCCCGTCGACCGGCCACAGCCGGGCGATCATGTCGCACCAGCCCGCCGGCCGGCCGGTGACCGGCACGACGATCAGACCCGCCCGCTTCAGCCGCTCCAGCGCGTCGTAGGCGATGGCGGGCAGCGCGCCGTTCTCCGTCAGCGTGTCGTCGATATCGGTCAGCACCACGCCCACGCCGGCCCGCGCCGCGGCGGAGAAACCGGAAAGGGGACGCATCGCCGTCGGGCGCGCGCCCGACGGCTCCGCCACGGCATGTCCGGCACCGGCCGGAGAGAACGGGATATCCTGCCTGAGCTTCACCTTGATTGCCCTGGATGTGCTTGCCGGGATGCCCGACTTGGATGGTGATCGATTGATATCTACAACATAAATTGTTGCGAACTTCCACAAATCATCCGCTTGATTGTTGCTAATGGCCACACATCGCCGCTAATCTGCGCCCAGTTGCTCCGACGCCTCCGGACGCTTTCATGGGGAACGCCGGGACACCTCGCCGGCCGGGATCGGCCGGACAACGACAAATTACGGGAGGACTCGATCATGACAGAATTGGCCCTTCGCCGATCCCTCGTCTCCGCCGTCTCAGGCTGGACGCTCGGCGCGGCGCTCTGCTCGCTGGCGATACTCGCCGGCGGCCCCGCCGCCGCGCAGGATTGCGCCGCCGACAATGGCGATCTCGACGCGCGCTATTGCGACGCGAACGGCGATCTGGTCGCCGACGCGCCGACCGATCCGGCCGAGCTGCTGAACCCCGACACGCTGGTCTTCGCCTATACGCCGGTCGAGGATCCGGCGATCTACGAGGATATCTGGCAGCCTTTCATCGACCATCTGGAGGAGGTGACCGGCCGCGACGTCGAATTCTTCGCCGTCCAGTCGAACTCCGCCCAGGTCGAGGCCATGCGCAGCGGCCGGCTCCATATCGCCGGCTTCTCCACCGGCCCGACGCCGTTCGCGGTCAACCTGGCCGGGTCCGTGCCCTTCGCGATCATGGGGTCGGAAGACGGCCGGTTCGGCTACACGCTGCAGGTCTATACCCGCAAGGACAGCGGCATCGACGAGATGGCGGACCTGGAAGGGGCGCGGGTCGCTCATACCTCGCCGACCTCCAACTCCGGCAACCTGGCGCCGCGCGCCCTGTTCCCGAAGCTGGGCATCGTGCCGGAGGAGGATTACGAGGTCGTCTATTCCGGCTCCCACGACCAATCGATGCTGGGCGTCGTGGCCGGCGACTACGACGCGGCCCCGGTGGCGTCGGAAGTCGTGGACCGGATGGCCGAACGTGGCCTCTACGATCCGGAAGAGGTGCAGATCATCTACGAATCCAAGCCCTTCCCGACGACCTCCTATAACTATGTCTACAATCTGGACCCGGCCCTGGTGGAGAAGATCAAGGAAGCGTTCTTCACCTTCGATTTCGAGGGCACCGCGCTGGGCGAGGAGTTCGGCGGCGTCGAGCAGTTCATCCCGATCGACTACAAGGATGATTGGGAAGTGATCCGGGAAATCCAGGCGGCCAACGGCGTGACCTACACGCCGGAAGGCCTCGCCGCGGAGTAAGCCCGGAAGCAAGCCTGTCAGGCGGGCGGCCGTTTCCATGACGGCCGCCCGCTTCCTTTTTCTCTGGTAAGATGGCCGATGCTTAAGATCACCAACCTCGTCAAGAGCTACGGTTCCGACGACCCCGTCCTGAAGAATCTCAGCCTGACGGTCCCGGAGCGCAGCGTTGTCTCGATCATCGGCGCGTCCGGCGCGGGCAAGAGCACGCTTCTGCGCTGCATCAACCGGCTGGTCGAGCCGACATCGGGCACGATAGAGCTGAACGGCGTCGACCTGACCGGCCTGAAGGGCCGGGAATTAAGGAGCGCTCGCCGGCGCATCGGCATGATCTTCCAGAGCTTCAACCTGGTAGACCGGCTGACGGTGATGGAGAACGTGCTGTCCGGCCGTCTCGGCTACGTCTCCTTCACGCGCGCCGCGCTACGCCGCTTTCCTCAAGCGGATATCGACCGCGCGTTCGAACTGATGGAGCGGGTGGGCATCGCGCATTACGCCAACAAGCGCGCCGACGAGCTTTCCGGCGGCGAGCGGCAACGGGTCGGCGTCGTCCGGGCGCTGATGCAGCAGCCGGAGATCCTGCTGGCCGACGAGCCGACGGCCTCTCTCGACCCCAAGACGTCGGAGCAGATCATGGAACTGCTCCGCGCCTTGTCGGAGGAGCTGTCGCTGCCCGTCCTGATCAACATCCACAATGTCGGCGAGGCCAAGCAATATACCGACCGGATCGTCGGCATGCGCTTCGGCCGGATCATCTTCGACGGCCTGCCCGCCGACCTGGGCGAGCCGGCGATGGAGGAGATCTACGCCGGCACTCCGGCGGCGGACCGCGCGGGCGCGGCCGGCGATCCGACCGTCCTGGCGGCGGCCGCGTCGTGAGCGCGACCGCAGCCGGCCGGCGCTGGCGGAAGCCGCACTTCATCCCCAACCCCTTCCTGCGCTACGGGCTGATCCTGGGCGCGGCCTTCTACGTCTATTGGGTCCTGAGCACCCTGCCCTTCGACTGGGAGCGCATCCAGGAAGGCGTCCCGCGCGCAATCCGCATCTTCGACGGCGCCATCCCGCCCAGTTTCGCGCGGTCCGGCCTCCTGATCGACGGCTTCGTCGAAAGCCTGCAGATCGCCGTCCTGGCGACCGCGCTGGGGCTCCTGATCAGCATTCCGATCGCCTTCATGGCGGCCCGCAACCTTGCGCCGCTGCCGATCTACCTGCTGGGCCGCGGGATCGTCATCGTCGCCCGCAGCTTCCATCCCGTCATCGTGGCGATCCTGTTCGTGAAGGCGGTGGGGTTCGGGCCGCTGGCCGGCATCCTGACACTGACGATCTATTCGATCGGCTTCGTCGCCAAGCTGCTGGCCGAGAAGATCGAGGAGATCGACTGGGGGCAGGTGGAGGCGCTGAAGGCGTCTGGCGCCGGCTATTTCACGACGCTGCTCTACGCCGTCGTCCCGCAGATCATGCCCCGGCAGATCGGCCTCAGCATCTACCAGCTCGACAGCAACCTCCGCGCCTCGGCCGTCGTCGGCATCGTCGGGGCCGGCGGCATCGGCTCCACGCTCATGAACGCCTTCGGCCGCTACGACTACGATTTCGCGCTGGCCATCACGATGGTGATCATCGGCGCCATCCTGCTCAGCGAGGCGGCAAGCGGCTATATCCGGAAGCACATGTCATGACCACGGCGATCGCCCATCGCGAATGGCGGCGGCACACGCCGCGCCAGCGCCTTATCCGGTTCCTGGCCTATCTCGCCGCGCTGTCGGTCATCGTCTGGGCGGTGAGCGACGTCAATATCGTCGTCCCCTGGCTGCTCGACGCGCCCCGCGCCATCGGCGACCTGATGGGCCGCATGATGCCGCCGAACTTCGCGCAGATGGACGCGATCGTGAAGGCGCTGCTGGAGACGCTGAACATCGCCACCATCGCCACGGCGCTGGCGGTGGTGCTGTCGCTGCCGGTCGCCTATATCTCGGCGCAGAACACCACGCCCAACCGCGCCTTCCTGTGGCTGGGCCGGTTCATCCTGGTGTCCAGCCGGTCGGTCAACACGCTGATCTGGGCGCTTCTGTTCGTCGCCGTCTTCGGCCCCGGCGTGCTGGCCGGCATCCTGGCCATCGCCTTCCGGTCGATCGGCTTCCTCGGCAAGCTGCTGGGCGAGGCGATCGAGGAGGTCGACCGCATGCCGATCGAGGCGATCGAGGCGACGGGCGCCAGCCGGGCGAAGATCATCCTCTACGGTATCGTCCCGCAGGTCGTGCCGACCTTCCTGGCGGTCGCCATCCTGCGCTGGGACATCAACCTGCGGGAATCGACGGTGCTGGGGCTTGTCGGCGCGGGCGGCATCGGCCTCCTGCTCCAGGGCGCGATCGACACCTTCGCCTGGCAGGTGGTGGCGGCGATCCTGATCGCCATCATCGTCCTCGTCCTTATGGGCGAGGCGCTGTCCGGCTGGCTGCGCCGGAAGGTGATATAGGACCCCGCCTCAGCGGATGACCGCGAGGTCCAGGGGCGTCTCCAGCCCCGCGACCGGTCGGCCGCACAGCCGCTCGACAGGGAAGCGCGGGCGGTAGCCCTGGGCAAGCGCGGTGTCGAAGGCGTTCGCCTCGATGGTGGCGCGGACGCCTTCGGCCTTGTTGTGCTTCTCCAGCTTCGCGGCAAGGTTGACGGCGTCGCCGATGACGGTGAATTCCAGCCGCTCGCCATCGCCGACGGCGCCGAACACCACCGGCCCGGAGGCGAGGCCGGCATTCACCTTCAGCGGCGCGACGCCGTCCCCGTTCGCCCATGCGCCGGCGGCCTCCAGCACCGCGTCCAGCGACCGCAGCGCGTCCGCCGCCGCGGTGGGTGAAGGCCGCGCGGCGCCGAAGGTCGCCATGATCCCGTCGCCCATGAACTTGTCGATCGCCCCGCCATGGGCGCGGATCGCCGGCACGATGCGCGCCTGATAGTCGGTCAGGAGCGCGATGACCCGGTCGGGAGGCAGGCTGGCCGACCGTGCGGTGAAGCCCCTGATGTCGACCATCAGGATCGCCGCCTCCCGCACCAGCCCGTCGCCCGCAGCCATCGGCCGGTCGCCATGGGCGATGGCGTCGGCGATCTCCGGCGCGAAGAACCGCTTCAGTTCCCGCGAGGCCATCGCCTCCTGGACGGAGTCGACCAGCAGCCGCCTGGCGCGGCGAAGCGCCAGCGTCAGGATCGCCGTCACCATCAGGATGGAGATCACCTTGTCGAACTCGGCGCCCAGCAGGATCTTGTTGCCCGTCAGGTAGGCGACATAGTCGCGGGTCACCGCCGTTCCCGTCGGATCGGCGGCGACCGCGTAGAAAGCCATGGCGAGCCAGCCCGCCGCCGCTGCGATCCCAGCCGTCAGCACGAATTTGGAGTCGAACCTGAGCGCCCGGAGCGAGATGAAGATGAAGACGTAGAGCAGGGTCGGCGCCTTCAGGTAGAAGGCGGGCGGCTGCTCATACTGGATATGGAAGCTCCAGATCAGCCCCATGAGCAGCGCCATGTCGATGGCGATGGAGAGGGCAAGAAACCAGGAAGGCGTGAACCGCCGGTAGGCGAGCGCCAGCCGGGCCAGCGTGAAGGCGAGATAGGCGGAAAGCGCCAGAGGGACCGGCTCGATCTCCAGCCCCATCATCGGGTCGCCCTGGGCGCGCGGCGCGATGGCGTAGAGCGCGCCAAAAATGGCCCCGATCGCGAGCTGCACCCAGCCTATCAGGATCTCCGACCGCGCCTCCTGCTCCCCGATCGCCTCCGCCACCCCCGCCGGCAACGCCGCCTTCGCCGATATGCACATGGTCCGACCTCAGCCGCCTCGCGGACGACATCATAGGCGGGAAAGGGCCTCCGGCGCGGTCAACTCGTCGTGTAGCGGGCGAGATGAAAACCGCCGCGCGCCTACAGCCCCCCTATCGCCGCCGCCGTCTTGCGCAGCCAGAGGCTCGTCTCCAGCGCGTCGTCGGGCAGGGGGAGGCGGGCGGCGGCGGAGGCGGCGAGGTCCTTGGACATTCGCGTCGCGACGTAGCGGCTGGCGAAGACCGGCTGGAACCCGCCGCCGGCCATCAGCGCCCCGGCCAGCGCCTGTTCGTTATAGGCGCGCCAGCGCCAGGGGCGGACATAGTCGTCCGGCAGGCAGATGTCGTGGATATGCACGAGCACGCCCGCCGGCAGCGCCGGGATCACCCGGCCGAACAGGAAATCGACATCCGTGCCCGGCATGGCGATGTGGCTTGAATCGATGAACAGCACGTCGCCGGAGCCAAGGTCGCGAAACGGCTCCAGCCCCGCATCCTGGACGGTCGCGCGGATCGCTCGGACCGACGGCAGGGCGGAGATGTCGGCGCGCGGCGCGGGATCGATCGCCGTGATCGCGGTGGAGAGCCCGCCATCAGCGGCGGCGCGGGCGAGGAAGCGGGTCGAATGGCCGGAGCCGATCTCCACGATCCGCGCCGGCTTCGTCTCCCGGACCAGCACATAGGCGGCCGCCCCGTCCAGCCGTGGAAACCAGCTCTGCTTCCAGCGCGGCGCGGGCGGCGGCTCCTGGCCCAGCGCAGCCAGCGCCTCACCGTGCCGGTCCATCCAGCCAAGCATTTCGCGGAAGGCCGGCCGGGACCGGTCGAACAGATCCTCGAACGGCCGGTAGGGCGGCAGGGCGACGGGCGTTTCGGCGGCGTGGCGGTAGGGGATGAAATAGCCCTGCCGCTTCAGCCCCAGCACCGTCGACAGCCCCATGCGGAGCCGCCGCGCCTTCTTGGCGAAGCTCATGTCAGGCAGGGACCCATTCAGGCGTGAAGGACCAGGCCCTCGCGGGCGAAGATTGTGCCCGGGCGGATGGCGTCGGCCCTCGCCTCCAGATCGTCCAGGAACTCGTCATTATGGTGCGGGTCGTGATGGAAGGGCACCGCCAGCCTGACGCCGGCGGCGTCGGCGACGCGCAACGCCTCCTGCCAGGTCGAATGGCCCCAGGTCACGAATTTGGGGAATTCCTCGTCGGTGAACATGGAGTCGTAGACCATGATGTCCGCGCCGCGCACGAAATCGATCACCGCCTGGTCGGGCTTGCCCGGCACGTGCTCGGTATCCGTGATGACGCAGATGCTCTTGCCCTGGAAGTCGATCCGGTAGCCGCAGGCACCGTTCGGATGGTTCAGCGGGCAGGTCGTCAGCGTCACGCCGGGGGCGGGCGTCAGCGTGCTGCCGCAGGCGAAGTCGCGGAACTGGCAGCCGCAGAAGACGTTGATCGGCACCGGGAAAAGCGGCGCCATCATCATCTCGCACAGCACCCCCCTCAGCGTCTTCTCCGGCATCAGGTGCCCGGCCCAGAAATCGACGCGGGTGTCGGGCATGTAGGCCGGCTTGAAGAAGGGCACGCCCGCAACATGGTCGAAATGGGTGTGGGTGAAGAAGATGTCGATCTTCGGCGGCAGCGACTTCGACAGCTCGTAGCCCAGCTCCCGCAGGCCGGTGCCGCCGTCGATGATGATCCTGTGGTCGCCGCAGCGGATTTCCACGCAGCTTGTGTTGCCGCCATACTTCACGGTCCGGGGTCCAGGGCAGGCGATGCTGCCGCGTACCCCCCAGAACTTGATGAAGAAGTCGGATGAACTGTTCATCACCGCACTTCGCCGCAGCTTGGGAAAGAAGCCTCCATCCCTCGTGCGGATGGGGGATGAAAGCACTTTGGCAGCCGTCGGTTCCGGTGTCGAGACGACATCCGGGCCGCCACTTGCCATAATACTGGCATAGGGTCGAGCAATCTTCCTGTGCCCGCCGTCACAGGGCTTTTCCCAGCGTTTCCGCAGTTCGCGCCGGTCATGGATGCCATCACGGCGCCAGCCGGTAGCCGCCCGGCTCCGTCACCAGGATCTCGGCGTTCGACGGGTCGCGCTCGATCTTCTGGCGCAGGCGGTAGACATGGGTCTCCAGCGTGTGGGTGGTCACCCCGGCATTGTAGCCCCAGACCTCCCCCAGCAGCACGTCGCGGCCGATTACCTTCTCTCCCGCCCGGTAGAGATATTTCAGGATCGCCGTCTCCTTCTCCGTCAGCCGCACCTTCCTGTTGCGCGGTTCGTCGATCAGGATCTTGGCGGCCGGGCGGAAGGTGTAGGGGCCGATGGCGAAGACGGCATCCTCGCTCTGCTCGAACTGGCGGAGCTGCGCCCGCAACCGGGCCAGCAGGACGCCCAGCCGGAACGGCTTGGTGACATAGTCGTTGGCCCCGCTGTCCAGCCCCAATATGGCGTCGGCGTCGCCGTCGACGCCGGTCAGCATGATGATCGGGCAGCGCACGCCGTTGCGGCGCATCAGCCGGCAGAGGTCGCGCCCATCCATGTCCGGCAGGCCGACATCCAGCAGGATGACGTCGAAATGAGAGTCTTTCACGGCGGCCAGCGCGTCGGCCGCCGTCTCGGCCTCCGCGGTCGTGAACTCCTCGATCAGCTGAAGCTGCTCGGCCAGCGACCCGCGCAGCGCCGGGTCGTCATCGACCAGCAGCACCTTCTTGGCCGGAATCATGCGGCTCCCCTCCCCCTCGCGCCCTTCTCGTTCACCGGCGTATCTCGACCCCGCGCCAGAAGGCGACATGGTCCCTGATCTCCGCCGCTTCGGGCTTAGGATCGGGGTAGTACCACGCCGCGTCGCGGCTTTCCACGCCGTCGACCGACACGGTGTGATAGCGCGCCGTGCCCTTCCACGGGCAGACGCTGGTCGTGTCGCTGGGGGTCAGGGCATCCGCCCGGACGGCGGAGCGGGGGAAATAGACATTACCCTCCACCTCCACGAAGGTCGGACTGTCGGCGATCACCTGGCCGTTGAACAGGGCGCTCGGCATGGCTCTGTTTCCTCTCTGCCGCTGGAAGGATATCGCGAAGCTTGCAAAACCCATAACATCGAGGAGACGCGATCGTCCGCGATGATCCGTGTCACATGGCCGTTCGCGGCTTCACCCGCGGCATGGCGATCCCCATCTATCCCGAACCCACCCCCAACCAGCCGATCCAGATGACAGACCCTTCCCCATCGCTTCCCCCGCCGCCGGACCGGCAGGCGTCGCTGCGCGCGGTCGATCGCGCCTGCGCCGATCTCCGCCGCGGCGATTTCGTGCTGGTGAGGCCCGACCAGGGGCCGGCCCTGCTGGCCCATGCGGCGGAGAGCGCGACCAAGCGGTCGATCGAACGGATGCGGGCGCTGACCGACCAGGAGCCCGATGTCCTGATCACCTGCCAGCGCGCCGCAGCGCTGGGACTTTCCGCCGTGACGGAAGGCGTGCTGAAGCTGCGGCCGGGCGAGAGGCTGACGGCCGAGCTGGTGCGTCGCCTGAGCGATCCGCTGGAACCGGTGGATGCGGCGGCGCTCCGCGACCTGCCGACGGAGACCACGCCGCCCTTCGCCCATGACGGGGCGACCGCCGTCGCCAAGCTGGCGAAGCTGGCGCGCCTGCTGCCGGCCGCCCTGGTCGCGCCGGTCGACCGGCCCTTGGGCACGGAAAGGCTGCTGGCGCGGACGGACATATTGTCGGTCAGCGCCTTCGACATCGACTGGTACGACCGCCACGCCGCGCGCGGCCTGCGCCGGGTCGCCGACGCGTCGGTGCCGCTGGAGGGCGCGGAGCAGACCGCCATCGTCGCCTTCCGCCCGACCGATGGCGGGCAGGAGCATCTGGCGATCGTGATCGGCGAGCCCGACCCGGCTGCCCCCGTGCTGGCGCGGCTTCATTCGGAATGCTTCACGGGTGATCTTCTGGGCTCCCTGCGCTGCGATTGCGGCCCGCAGCTTCGCGGCGCGATCGCGGAGATCTCCCGCGCCGGCGGCGGCGTGCTGCTCTACCTGGCGCAGGAGGGACGGGGGATCGGGCTGGTCAACAAGCTGCGCGCCTACCGGCTCCAGGATGGGGAGTTCGATACGGTCGACGCCAACGAGATGCTGGGCTACGACGCCGACGAGCGGCTCTACCTCCCGGCGGCGGAGATGCTGCGGCAGTTGGGATTCGGCCGGGTCCGGCTGATGACCAACAATCCCGACAAGGTGGACCAGCTCGTCGCCTGCGGGATCGAGGTGGCGGAGCGCGTTCCCCACGCCTTCCCCGCCAACGGCCACAACGAATTCTACCTGGCGACCAAGCGCGCCCGCAGCGGCCACCTGCTGTAGCCTTCCCGCCAGAATCTCCCGGCAGAGTCTGCCGGGTCGGCAGGATAATGTCGGCCCGGTGCGCGGCGACCATAGCGATTCCAGCGCCTTAGTCCTGGCACGGCGGTTGCTTCCTCAAGAGACGGAGGTGCCGCCCATGCCCATCGAACGTCACGGACTGAATCTTGATACCGCCCGGGAGTCCGGACGCGCCTGGAATCGCGAAACATCGGCCCAGCGGCAGATCGCCGCCAACCGGGAGCAGCGGGCGGCGGAGAACGAGTTCGGCTTCTGGGACCTGCTGGACGTCATCAACCCGTTGCAGCACATCCCCGTCGTGTCGACGATCTACCGCCATCTGACGGGCGACGAGATCGGCCCGGCCGCGCGGGTCGCCGGAGCCACCCTTTATGGCGGCCCGGTCGGCCTTGTCGCCAGCCTGGCCAATGTGGTGAGCGAGGAGGTGACCGGCCGCGACATCGGCGAGACCACCCTGGCGATGCTGACCGGCGACGATGGACGCGGCGGCGGCCCCGACGCCGCCCCTGTCGTCCAGCCCGACGCCGTGCTGGCCATGGCCCCCGCGACGACCCCTGAAGCCGTCGCTCGGCCCGTCCCCCCAGTCGCCCCCCAGGCCTCCGCCGATCCTGCCGCCCGGTCTGCCGTCACCGCCCCAGCGACGGCCGTCCCGGCGGAGGTCCAGCCGGCCGGGCCGCCGCCGATGCAGACAGCCAAGCTGGAGAACGGCTTCGCCCTGCGCCCCCAGGATTGGCAGTCGAGCCGGTTCTTCCAATCCATGCCGACTCCCCCGGAAGTCGAATCGCCTGCCCCGGCGCGCACGATCGCCGCCGCGCCCGGCGAGGCGGTGCCGATCGATGGCGGGCTGGACGCGGCGCTGTCGGCCCTGGCTGGCGGTTCCTCGCCAGCGGAAGAGCCTGCGCCCTCCGCTGAAAGTCCTGACAATCGGGTTCCCGATGCCCAGATCCCCGACGCCATGATGCGGGCGCTCGACCTCTATCAACAGTCGCGTCCGGCCGCGCCGCCCGGCGGCGCGCCGGCCGGGGCCTCGCCCATCGTGCCCGGCCTCGACATCGCAGCCTGACCGGGTCTGGTTTATCAGGTCCATGCTTTTGGCCTCGGCATGACCACAAACAAAGAAGTCATTCCGGCCTCCGAGCCGGCAACTGTGTTGTCAGGCCCAGGCTTTACGGTCTCTGAGCATGGCGTTGAGGTGGGTGAGGAGCTTTCTGGCGACGGCGATGATGGCGACTTTCTTGGTGAGTGA
>NZ_JBDOQU010000022.1:0-62686 GCF_039839375.1 Inquilinus sp. CAU 1745 | reverse complement strand
CACTCACCAAGAAAGTCGCCATCATCGCCGTCGCCAGAAAGCTCCTCACCCACCTCAACGCCATGCTCAGAGACCGTAAAGCCTGGGCCTGACAACACAGTTGCCAGCCTCCGCTGGAATGACGTTCTCTTTTGGTGGTCATGCTGGACCCCGATCCAGCATCCATACGGGTGTCGATGGCGGGCGAGACCGCGCCCGGTTCTTCGCCGCCAGCGAAGCGGCGCCGGCCCGTGGATTCCAGCCTTCGCTGGAATGACGGAAGGGAAGACTGGAATGACGGATGATTAGGATGGCGCGGGGAAAATAGAGACTGGTCATGCTGGACTTGATCCAGCATCCATACACCATCGACAGCAACTGGATTATCGGCCGGTCTTCGCCGGTCGACGACGGCAAACATCATGATGGGCATGGGTTTCTTCTCCAGGATCGCGCCCGCGCGAATCATCCTCATCCTCGCGACCCTCATCGTCTTCATAGCGCCGGGGGCGCTGGCTCAGGCTCCGTCCGCCGAACAGGCCGCGCCATCGGAGGAGCAGGTCCGCTCGCTCATCGCGACGCTGGAGAATGAGGAGGCGCGGGCGGCGCTGGTCGAGAACCTCCGGCTGCTGATCGAGGCCGATCCCGCTTCGGCCGAGGACGCGCCGCCGGCCGAAGCGTTCGGGGCCCGCGCGCTGGACTATCTTTCCGACCGGCTGGGGACGCTCGGCGCGCTGGTGGCGGCGCTGGGCGGGGCGGCGGACGATCTGCCCGAACTGGCCGACCGCTTTCAGGCGGAAATGGCCGATCCCGGCGCGCGGGGCCGGTGGATCGCGGTGCTGGTCAATACGGTCCTGGCGCTGGGCGGCGGGCTGGGCGCGCTGTGGGCGCTGCGGCTCGTGCTGAGGCGACCGCGAGAATCGATCAGCCGGCGGGAAGGCGCCGGGATCGTCTCGCGCCTCCTGCTGCTCCTCGTCCGGCTGATCATCGATCTGCTGCCGCTCAGCGGGCTGGTGCTGGCGGCCTATATCGTGCTGGGGGCGACCGATCCGGGGCGGACGGTGCGGCTGGTGGTGCTGGCGATCGTCAACGCCACGCTCTTCATCGGCATCGGCGCCGCGACGGCCAAGGCGCTGCTGTCGCCCAACGCGCCCAATTTGCGGCTGTTCCGGCTCCAGGACGAGACGGCGGCTTACCTCTTCATCTGGATCCGCCGGACCCTCATCGTCGGGGTCTATGGCTATGTGATCGCGGAGGCGGCGGTGACGCTGGGCCTGCCGCTCAGCGCGCGGACGGCGCTGCTCAACGTCACGGCGTTGCTGGTGGCGCTGATGATGATCGTGTTCGTCCTGCAGAACCGGAAGGATTTCGCCGATGCGCTGCGGGGAGCGGGTGAGGGCGGGGGCGGCGCGCTGGGCGTCCTGCGCCGGCGGCTGGCCGACATATGGCACCTGCTGGCGATCGCCTACATCGTCGGCATCCTCGCCATCTGGTTCCTGGACATCGAAGGCGGCTTCCTCTTCGTCGTCAGGGCGACGGCGCTGACGGCGGTCATCCTGATCGCCGCGCGGCTGCTGACCTTCGGCATCGAACGCGGCGTCGCCAGGGGCTTCGCCGTCGGACCCGAATTCAGGGACCGCTTCCCGGGCCTGGAGGCGCGGGCGAACCGCTATCTGCCGATCGTCACCCGCGCGCTGAAGGTCGCCGTCATCGTCCTGGCGACGCTGGGGATCCTGCAGGTCTGGGGGCTGGGCGGCTTCGCCTGGCTGGCGACGGATCTCGGCCGCTCCACGGCCAGCGCGATCGTCTCGATCGCAATCGTGCTCGCCATCTCCGTCGTGCTGTGGGAGATCGTCTCCAACATCATCGAGCGCCGGCTCTCCGCCACCGACGAGAATGGCGAGCCGCTATTGCAGAATCCACGGACGCGGACGTTGCTGCCGCTGCTGCGCAACGCCTTCATGGTCGTGTTGATCGTCATCGTTGGGCTCATCGTGCTGAGCGAGATCGGCGTCAATATCGCGCCCTTGCTGGCCGGGGCGGGCGTCATCGGGCTGGCGATCGGCTTCGGGTCCCAGGCGCTGGTGAAGGACGTGATCACCGGCCTCTTCATCCTGTTCGAGGACACGATCTCGGTCGGTGACGTGGTCGATCTGGGCGGCCATTCCGGCGTGGTGGAGGCGATGTCGATCCGCACCATCCGCCTGCGCGACCTTTCCGGCCAGGTCCATGCGATCCCGTTCGGGGAGGTGCTGACGGTCCAGAACATGACCAAGGATTTCGGCTATTACGTGCTCGATATCCGCGTCGGTTATCGGGAGGATATCGATCAGGTCATCGAGGCGGTGATCCAGCTCGGCAAGGAATTCCTGGAGGATCCCGCCTACGCGCCCTTCGCGCTCGGCGAGTTGGAGATCCTCGGCGTCGACGGGCTCGGCGAATCGGCGGCCATCCTCAAGGCGCGGATCAAGGCCAAGCCGGGCAAGCAATGGATGCTGGGCCGGGAATTCAACCGCCGCATGATGAAGCGGTTTGCGGAGCTGGGGATCGAGGTTCCCTACCCCCCCATGCGGCTCTATTTCGGCGAGGACAAAAAGGGCGACGCCCCGCCGGTGCGGGTGGCGCTGACGTCACCGGCGACGGTCGGAGACGGGGAGGACCCCGCGAAGGCGCCAGGCTGAATCGTCGCCCGACGGGTCCCTCCCGGTTGGTCATGCTGGACTTGATCCCATAGGCGCTAACCTTGACCGTAATTTTCCCCTCTCCTGCTTGCGGGAGAGGGAGGGGCCCGCCGCGAAGCGGTGGGAGGGTGAGGGTGGTTCTGGTGCTCATTGCCTTAAAGTTAGCGCCTATGGGACTTGATCCAGCATCCTAATGATTCCCGGCCTTCCAGAAGGGCCTGGCCTGCGCGAAGCCGTTCCAGGCGGCCAGCAGCTTTGGCTCCAGCGCCTCTGCGCCTCGCGCGTGCCAGCCCAGCACCAGACCGGCGGCGCGCCCATCGGCTCCCAGCGCATCCAGAAGTTTGCACGCCGTGACGCCGTCATTCATGTGACCCAGCGCGTCCTGAAGCCCGCCCAGAGCCTTCCTGTACGCCTTCATCTTTCCGGCCGGCTGGCCCGCCGGCGGAACCGACCGGAAGAAATCGACGGCGTAGCGCAGCTTCTTGAGGGCGATCCGCACCTCGTGCCGTTCCTCCGGGGTCAGCCGCCCGAAATGCCTGCCGGCCTTCAGCAGCTTCCGATGGCGTCTGTCCAGCGCCGCCGCCGCCAGCCTCGTGACCGGACGGGACAGCGCGGCCTCCATGCCGGGCGATCGCCAGCCCCTTTCTTCCAGCCAAGCCCCAAAGGTCAGCAGGAAGGCTGCATAGCGCGGGGCGGCGAGCAGCCGGCGGACGCCCTCATAGCCCTCGCCGCGCGCCGTCTCCGCGCGCTCGCGCAGGTCCCGCAACCCCGCATCCCCCCGGCCCGCCGCGCGCTCCAGCGGCTCCACCGTCTCAGCCAGGAAGACGTCCCAATCCCGCGCCGGGCCGAGGGCGGCGGCGATCCATCTCGTCTCCGCCGTCAGCCAGTCGGAATCCCGCGCGGGCAGGAGCGGCCGGAACAGCGCCGCCGCCGACCGGAGCCGGCGCAGCGCGACCCGCATCTGATGGACCCCTTCCGGATCGCTTCCGTCTTCCGCCGCGGATTCGTTCGAAAGCCAGTGCGCCAGACAGTGGCGCAGGACCTTCTCCAGCGCGTCCTCCGCCGAACCCGCCGGGTCCAGCGCCAGCTTTCCTGCCTTCCGCCAGGCCGGCGCGATTCCGGCGGCGCGGTCATGGCCGCGATCGGACTTGGCGCGGACGGAAGGGCGGACCGGCGCGACTCGATGAAGCTTCAGCGCCAGGCGATAGAGCGCGGCGGGCTGGCCCTCCTTCAGCTCCAGTTCGATCTCGGAGATCGGTTCGGAGGAACCGGTGGCGAGGATCCTTCCCTGGTCGAATGCCGCCTCGATAGCGGTCCCGTCGCCCAAATCGAGCAGGAATTGCTCGCGTCGAACCCTTGTCGTGAAGACCGGCTGCAATTCCGAAGGGGTCAGGAGGCCCAGCGCCTCGCGCGCCGAAGGACCGAAGGCGGCGATGTCGGGCGCGCCGGACGGGACCGGAACCTCCCATTCCGCCCGCTCCAGCGCGTCTCCCGCCGGGCCGGCGGCTTTCAGCGTCTGGACGAACCGGCGGCCGCGCCGCCGCACGCGCAGGGCCAGCCCCTTCTTGCGCAGGCGGCGATCGGCGGTGTCGTAATAGACATTCTCCAGCCGCCGCACTTCCGGGCGGCCCGACGCGCGCTCCAGGATCTCAGGCGCACGGCGCAGCGCCTCCATCGCCGCCGGGTCCACGAGGAGTTTCAGTTCGATCTCGCGATCGTCGGCCGCGGGAGGAAGCATGATGTCTCTCAACGGGATATCCGGGAGGATATCCGGGGGGATATGCGAGAACTACCCAGAATCGCGATGCTAGCGCCGCCGGCGCGCAGGTCAATTAACGACGGGCGGCGGCAGGCCTTGACGTTGCAAACCGGCTTCGCCTGTGATTGCCTTGCCGCCCGTATTCCTCCCCCGAAAGACAGGGTCAAGCGACCGATGAGCGACTTCTCCTCACTCGACGATATCGAGGTGGCCGGAAAGGCCGTGCTGGTGCGCGGGGACCTGAACGTCCCGATGAAGGATGGCGAGGTCACCGACACCACTCGCCTCGACCGGCTGGCTCCCACCTTGAAGGAGCTTTCCGGCAAGGGCTCGAAGGTCGTCATCCTATCCCATTTCGGCCGGCCGAAGGGGAAGGTCGCGCCGGAATTCTCGCTGAAGCCCGTGCTGCCGGCGCTGGAGCGCGCGCTGGGCGGGGCGAAGGTCGCGTTCGCGGAGGACTGCGTCGGGCCGGAAGCCGAAGCGGCGGTCGCGGCGCTGCCGGACGGCGGCTACCTCCTTCTGGAGAATCTGCGCTTCCATGCCGGAGAGGAAGCCAATGACGATTCCTTCGCCGGCAAGCTGGCCGCGCTGGGCGACATCTACGTCAACGACGCCTTCTCCGCCGCCCACCGCGCTCACGCCTCGACCGAAGCCATCGCCCGCAAGCTGCCCTCGGCCGCCGGCCGGCTGATGGAGACGGAGCTGACGGCGCTGACCCGCGCGCTGGAGAAGCCCGAACGGCCGGTCGCGGCGATCGTCGGCGGGGCCAAGATCTCCACCAAGCTGGATCTTCTGGGCAATCTGGTCGGCAAGGTCGACATGCTGGTGCTGGGCGGCGGCATGGCCAACACCTTCCTCCATGCACAGGGCGTGGATATGGGCGCTTCCCTCTGCGAGAAGGACATGGCCGACGCCGCGCGCGAAATCATGGAGAAGGCCCGCGCGGCGGGGTGCGAGCTGCTGCTGCCGGTCGACGGCGTGGCGGCGAAGGAATTCAAGGCGGGCGCCCCCAGCCGCATAGTCGCCATCGACGCCGTCGCCGCCGACGAGATGGTGCTGGATGTCGGGCCGAAATCGGTCGACGATCTGATCGAGAAGATCGGCGACGCCCGGACCGTGGTCTGGAACGGCCCGCTCGGCGCGTTCGAGATCCAGCCCTTCGACGCAGGCACCAACGAGCTGGCCCGGGCGGTCGCGGACCTCACCCGATCCGGGCGGCTGCTGTCGGTCGCCGGCGGCGGCGACACGGTGGCGGCGCTGGGCCATGCCGGGGTGGAGGAGGCGTTCTCCTACGTCTCCACCGCCGGCGGCGCGTTCCTGGAATGGCTGGAAGGCAAGACCCTGCCGGGGGTGGCCGCGCTCATGCGGTGAGGACCTGCCGGGAACAATGGGCGCGCCGGTCTCTTTCCTCCCCGAAGGAGGCGCGCTCATGCGGACCCGACCCATCATTCTCGCCATCGGCCTCATCGCCTGTTCTCCCGCCTGGTCGCAGGACCAGCCGGTGGGCGAGCGGTTCGAGATCACGCCCGACGATCTGCCGGAGCCGTTCGCGACCGAAAGCGTCAGCAACGCGCCGCTTGTGATCGACCGGCCGGCGGACGCGACGCTGGCGGTCCCGGAGGGATTCTCCGTCACCCTCTTCGCCGAGGGACTGACGGGGCCGAGGGAGTTCGAGGTGCTGCCGAATGGCGACGTGCTGGTTTCCGAACTGCGCGCCGGGCGTATCACGCTGCTTCGCGACAAGGATGGCGACGGCGCGGCGGAGGTGCAGGAGGTTTTCGCTGAGGGCTTCGACCGTCCCTACGGGATAGAATTCAGCGAGTACGGAATCTATGTCGCGGACGTACGGGGCGTCTGGCGGCTGGTGCATACGCTGGGCGACCTGCAGGCGGCGGGCCCGGCGGAGCCGGTGACCCGGCAGGGCGTGCTCGGCGGCGTCGGCAGCCATTCCAGCCGCAGCCTCGCCTTTCACCCGGACGGCGGCCGCTTCTATGTCGGCGTCGGCTCCCGCGGCAA
This sequence comes from Inquilinus sp. CAU 1745, assembly GCF_039839375.1. NCBI lineage: Bacteria > Pseudomonadati > Pseudomonadota > Alphaproteobacteria > Rhodospirillales > Rhodospirillaceae > Inquilinus > Inquilinus sp. CAU 1745. The sequence goes on along the minus strand of NZ_JBDOQU010000022.1, from coordinate 56,251 downwards.
TATCGCGGAGGAGCCGCCGCCGCACGCCACCATCCAGCAATTCGTCCTGACCGACGGGCTGGCTATGACGCCCGAGGCGCAGTCCACCTACGCGTCGGGGCTGCGCAATCCGGTCGGCATGGAATTCCACCCGGCGACCGGCCGGCTCTACGCCATGGTCAACGAGCGGGACGGGCTGGGCGACGGGCTGGTGCCGGACTATCTGACCCGTATCGAGGAAGGAGCCTTCTATGGCTGGCCCTATTCCTATATCGGCTCCAACCCGCAGCCCGATTTCGCGGAGAAGGCGCCGGAGCTGGTCGAGCAGGCGGTGGTCCCGGATTTGCTGTTCGAGGCGCACTCCGCCCCGATCGGCCTCGCCTTCTATGATGGCGAGATGTTCCCGGAAAGCTATCGCGGCGACGCCTTCGTCGCCCTGCGCGGGTCCTGGAACAGCAGCGAACCCACCGGCTACAAGATCGTCCACGTCCCGTTCGAGGATGGCGCGCCGGCCGGCTGGTACGAAACCTTCGCCAGCGGCTTCTGGGCGGCGGGCGAGGACCGGGCCGAAGTGTGGGGCCGCCCCACCGGCGTCGCCGTCACCGCCGACGGCGCACTCCTGGTCGCCGACGACACGTCCGGGACCGTCTGGCGCATCGCCTATGGGGAGTGACGGGCGGGCAGTTTCAGGATAGTATTCCTGAGACTGCCGCTTCGCCTGTCTTCACGGCCGAATGGGGCGGGCGGCCCGAAAAGCCGACATTTGCCGACAAAAGCCTACATCAAAAAAAACCGGGCGCCCTTTCCGCCCCCTCACCCCGCGGAGCCCACATGGTTCGACAAGCTCACTATGAGGAGGAGGGGCGAAAACTTCCCCCTCCCGTCATTCCCGGCTTGATCGGGAATCCATAGGCCATGGCGGCATTCCGGACGGCGAGGAATCGAGCGACAACCGTGCCCACGTCCACCGCCCCTCTCCTCACCCTGAGCTTTGTCGAGGGGTGCAATGCCCAGCCGGTTGGACAGGCTCGCCATGAGGAGGAGAGGTCAGAAAGGCATCCAGCCGCCTGCCCATAGCCACAGCATGGCGACGCCCATGGACAGGAGCGCGATCGGCACGCCGCACCGTGCATGGTCCAGGAAGCCGAGGCGTACGCCCAGGGCGGCGGCGCGCTCCGCGACGATGACGTTGGCGACGCTGCCGATCAGCAGCAGGTTGCCGGCGAGCGTGGACAGCAGCGCCAGCCCGTAGAGCGCGCCTTCCGGCGGCGACTGCCAGAGGGACAGCAGCATGATCACGGCGGGAACGTTGCCGATCGTGTTGCTGGCGACCAGCGTCAGCGGCGCGAGGACGGAGAGGCTTTCAGGCAGCCAGCCTTCGCGGCCCAGCCAGTCGAGCGCGCCTGCCGCGAAGCCGGTCTCTCCGAAAGCCGCATTGACCAGGAAGAGCGCGGCGAACAGCACCAGCAGCGGCCAGTCGACCTGCGCCATCATCCGCCGCGTCGCGTAGCGGCGGGAGATCATCAGCAGCGAGGCGACCAGCAGCGCCGCCAGCGCATGGGGCGCGCCTGCCGCGAAGGCGACGACCAGCGCCAGCGCGGCGGCGGCCCCTTTCAGCGTCTGCCGGCGGTCGAGCGGCGGCGGGTCCTCCGTCGCCGGCCTGTCCGGCATGGCAAGCGCGTCGCGCCAGACCCACCGCGTGACGAGGAAGCAGATCAGCAGCGCCACCACGGCCGGCGGTCCGCAGGCCAGCAGGAAGCTCCAGAAATCCAGATCGCCGGCCTGTCCGATCAGGATGTTCTGCGGATTGCCGACGATGGTCGCCGCCGATCCGGCGTTGCTGGCGGCGGCGAGGCCGATCAGGAACGGCCGGGGGTCCAGACCGCGCCGGACGATCCCCCGGCACAGCAGCGGGGTCATGGCGAAGACCACGATGTCGTTGGCCAGCAGCGCCGACAGCCCGCCGGCGACGGCGACGGTGAGCGCCAGCAGCGTCGTAGGGCTGCGCGCCGCGGCGGCGATCGAGGCCGCGCACCAATCGTAGAAGCCGGCCAGCACGAGCTGGGCCGACAGGATCATCAGCCCGAACAGGATGACCAGGGTCGGGACGTCGATCGCGGTCCGGAGGACCGGGCCGGGCAGGGCGCCGGCCACCAGCAACCCGACCACGGCCAGCACCGCGATGCCGGTGCGGTCGACGGCGAGGCCGGGAATGCGGCCCAGCGCCATACCGGCATAGGTCAGCGCGAACAGCGCGACGATGATCGCCGGGGATGCGGCCGGAACATAAAGAGGCGCGTCGATGGCCGCCTCAATAGACGTAGGTCACCACGCCCAGCACCAGAAGGGCGAGGAACAGGGTTTCGGAGACCAGCAGCAGCACCGGCTTCGGCCCGACCTGGGCCATCGCCTTCAGCGAGGTCTTCATGCCCAGCGCCGCGATCGCGGTCACCAGGCACCAGCGCGACACGTCGTTCGCCGCGACCACGGCCGGGGAGGGGATGAGATGCAGGCTGTTGACCACCACCAGGATCGCGAACACGACCAGGAACCAGGGCAGCGGCAGGCCGCCGCGCGGGCGGACGCCTTCCCCCGGACGGAACAGCAGCGACAGCGTCACGACGACGGGGACCAGCATCGCGACCCGCATCAGCTTGGTGAAGGTGGCGATGTCCCCGGTCTCCTGGGAGACGGAGTAGCCCGCGCCGACCACCTGGGCCACGTCATGGATGGTGCCGCCCAGGAAGATTCCGGCCGCCTGATGGTCCAGCCCGAAAAGCCCCACGATGATCGGGTAGAGGATCATCGCCAGCGTCGACAGGGTGGTGACGCCGATGACGGTGAAGATCGTGTCCCGCTCCGCGTTCGCGCCCCGGGGCAGCACCGCCGCGATGGCCAGCGCCGCCGACGCGCCGCAGATGGCGACCGCGCCGCCGGTCAGCACGCCGACCGCGCGGTCCAGCTTGAGGATGCGGGCGATGAGCACGCCGAGGCCGAGCGTCAGCGCGACGCCGGCGATCACGGTCAGCACCGGCGTGGGGCCCAGCGCCATGATCTGCTCCGCCGTGATCCGCGCGCCCAGCAGCGCCACGCCGATCCGCAGGATCTGCTTGGCCGCCAGATCGATGCCGGCGACGCACCGCCCCTCGACCGACAGGAAGTGGAACGCCATCCCCAGCAGCAGCGCGAACAGCATGACCGGGCCGCCATAATGTTCCGACAGGAAGGTCGCGGCCATGGCGATGGTCGCCGCGACCAGCACTCCCGGCGCGGCGGAGCGCAGCGTGTAGGCGAGGTCGCCGCGCGCGGCGGCGGCGAGGGCGGTGCGAGGAGACATGGGAACCGGTGATGAGAAAGCGTGTCGGAAGAAGGCGCTTCAGGTGGTACCCGACATCGGGGCCGGGAGGGAAGCGGCTTTCAGGAAATCCGACGGCCGCGCGCCATTCCCCGTCGTTCACGGACGCGCAGGGCGGGGTTGCGAAAACGATCCTCGGCGGGCAAGGAGAGAGGGCCTATAGACGCCGCCTTGCCCGCCGCACCTGCCCAACCCACCTGACCGATCGATCGCCCCCCGAAGTGTCTCCCAGCCTGCGACCCATCCTCCTCGCCCTCGCGCCGCTCTTCGTCAGCATGGGCGTGCTGGTGCTCGGCAACACGCTCTTCGGCACCCTCGTCTCCGTGCGGATGGATCTTGAGGGCGTGGCGGTCGACCATATCGGCTTCATCCTGGCCGCCTATTCCGTGGGCTTCGTCGGCGGGACGCTCGCCTGCCCGCCGCTGGTCGCCAAGGTCGGCCATATCAGGGCCTTCGCCGCCTTCGCCGCACTCGTCTCCGCGTCGGCGCTGGTCCATGCCCTGGTCGTCGACGAGATTCTCTGGGGAATCCTGCGCGCGCTGACCGGCTTCTGCGCCGCCTTCCTCTTCACCATCAGCGAAAGCTGGTTGAACGCCAAGGCGCCGAACGAGGTGCGGGGGCGGGTCATGTCGGCCTACATGACGGTCTACTATCTCTGCTCCGGCTCCTCGCAGGTCCTGCTGATCCTGATCGATCCGGCGGGCTTCCAGCTCTTCGCCATCGTCGCCATCGTGATCTCCCTGTCGCTGGTGCCGCTGGCGCTGGCGCGGGTGGAGACGCCGCCGGACATCCAGGCCGAGCGGCTCAGCCTGCGGGCGCTGGTCAACGCTTCGCCGCTGGGCGTCGCGGGCTGCCTCGGCGCCGGGATGATCGTCGGCTCCTTCTATGCGATGGGGCCGGTCTATGCGCGGGGGATCGAGGCGTCCGGCGATTTCGTGGGCGTCTTCATGCTGGTCGCCATCATCTCGGGCTTCCTGCTGCAATATCCGGCCGGCCGGCTGTCGGACAGGTTCGACCGGCGTCAGGTGATCGTCGGGTTGACGCTGGCCACCGCGGTCGCCGGCCTCGCGCTCGGCGCCCTGGGCGATCATGCGCCCTGGGCGCTGTGGCCGCTGCTGACGCTCTATGCCGGCCTCAGCCTGACGCTCTACCCGATCAGCCTCTCCCACGCGAACGACTATCTGCAACCCAGCCAGCTTGTCCCGGCATCGGCGGGGCTGCTGCTCTGCTACGGCGTCGGGGCGATGATCGGGCCGGTCGCCGCGGCCTTCCTGATGGGAAGGTTCAGCAATGACGGCCTCTTCTACTTCATCGGCGCGGTCGGGCTGGCGCTGGCGCTTTTCGGCGCGTGGCGGATGACCCGCCGCCAGTCCTTGCCGGCGGAGGAGCAGGCGGCCTACGTCGCCGTGCCGCAGACGACCTTCATGGTTTCTGAACTCGACCCGCGCTATGAGGCGGTCGACGACGACCAGCTTTCGTTAGATTTCGACGATATGGAGCATGCCTGATGTTGAGCGGTCCCTTCGGCGACGGGTTCCAGGCGCCGTTCTCCGTGCTCGCCCTGCTGACGCTGCTGCTGGGGCTGGGGCTCCTGGCGGCGCTCCTGGGCGGCAGGGAGGAAGGACGCCTGCCGCTGGTCGCGCTGGCCGGGCTGCTGATCGGCGCGGCGCTGCTGGAATTCGGCGTCCGGCTGCCCTATGGCGGCTATGTCATCCCCGGCGCGCTGGTCGTGGTGGGCGCGCTGATCGCGTTCGACGTGCGCCTGCCCGGTGCGGCGGCGCTGGCTGTGGGCGTCGTCGCGGCGCTCTGGTTCGGGCAGGCGGGGGGCAGTCCGGCCGGCGACCGGCCGCTGGTTTGGGTCGGCTACGCCGCCGGCGCGGCGACGGCGCTTGCAGCCGGCATCGGCTTCGCCGCGCTGATGCGCCAGGGCCTTTCGGCGTCGGCCCCCAGACTCGCCGGGGCGGTTGTCGCACTGGTCGGAATTCTGCTCTATTTCGGCGTGCTTTAGCCACAAACCGGGCCGACAGTTCCAATCCACCTTCGACCAAGCCGAAAAGGGAATCGTCAGGCCATGACGCAGCCCGCCACCGACCGCTGGATCCGACCGCTCCTCCTGCTGGGCCTCGGTCTCCTGACGGCGGCGGGTCTGATCGTCGGGCCGGCCCTGTCGACCAGCGCCCAGGACCCCGACCAGAACATCCGCTTCTTCCGGATCGGGACCGGCACCACGGGCGGCACCTATTTCCCGATCGGCGGCATCATCGCCAACGCCATCTCCAACCCGCCGGGATCGCCACCCTGCGACCGCGGCGGATCCTGCGGCGTGCCGGGGCTGATCGCGGTGGCTCAGGCCAGCTCCGGATCGGTGGAGAACATCGACAACATCGCCGCCGGGGCCATCGAATCCGGGTTGAGCCAGTCCGACGTCACCTACTGGGCGCATACCGGAACCGGCCTCTATGAAGGCCAGGAGCCGATGGAGGACCTGCGCGCGATCGCGAAGCTCTATATGGAGCTGATCCATATCGTCGTCCCCGCCGATAGCGATATCGAGACGGTGGCCGACCTGCGCGGCAAGCGCGTCTCGCTGGGCGACCAGGGGTCGGGCACGCTGCTCGACATGCGGCTGATCCTGGACGCCTACGGTCTCAGCGAGGAGGACATCCAGCCGGTCTACGAACGGCCGGAACCGTCCGCCGAGATGATGCTGAACGGCGAGATCGACGCTTTCGGGTTCGTCGGAGGGGCACCGGTGCTGGCGGTCGAGGATCTGGCCCGCCGCATGGATATCCGCCTTTTGCCCTTTACCGACGAGGCGACGGTGGAACTGATCGCCGAACAACCCTTCTTCGCCCCGGCGCGGCTGGATGGCGGCGTCTATGAAGGCGTCGATTCGCTGACCACCATCGCGGTCGGCGCGCTCTGGGTGACCTCGGCGGAGATCGATGCCGACCTGATCGAGGGCGTGACCCGCGCCCTCTGGCATCCGACGACCAGGACGCTGCTAGAAAACGGGCACCCGCGGGGGCGGGAGATCATGCTGGAAAGCGCGGTGACCGGGGTCCCCATCCCGTTCCATGAAGGGGCCTTGCGCTATTACGAGGAGGTCGGCGCCATCGGCGGTTCCGACGTGGTCGATCCTCCCCTGGAGTGAGTGTTGAGCGGCGGCGGCATTTGACCCATGGTTGGGAACTCTCCGGTTCCCGCCACCAAAGGACACCCCGCACCGTGTTGCCCTGTTTCGCTGACGATACCGCCGGCCGCGCCGTCGCGCTGACCATTCTCGCCCGCGGCGATCTCGATCGCTGGCTGGAGACGCAGGAACGCCGCCTCCGGGATTGGGTGAAGGCGACGGGATTCGCGGCCGATCCGGGCGCCTTCTGCCTGCTGCCGGCCGGGGACGGCTCGATCGCACGGGTGCTGGCCGGGGTGGCGGCGGATGCCGACCTCTGGGCGCTGGCGGGGCTGCCCTACCGCCTGCCGGACGGTGACTACCGCCTCGACGGGCCGCTCGCCGGCGGGCTGGAGGCGACGGAGGCCGCGCTGGGCTGGGCGCTCGGGGCCTACAGGTTCGATCGCTACCGGAAGGCGGAGCGGTCGCCTGCCCGGCTGGTCCCACCGGACGGCTGCGACATGGCGGCGGTGGAGAACGCCGCGCTCGGGACCTTCCTGGTGCGCGACCTGGTCACCACCCCGACCCAGGATATGGGGCCGGAGGAGCTGGCCGGCGCGGCGCAGGCGCTGGCGCGGGAGTTCGGTGGCGATTGCCGGATCGTGCTGGGCGACGATCTGCTGACCGATGGCTACCCCGCGATCCACGCCGTCGGTCGGGCATCGACCCGCGCGCCCCGGCTGATCGATCTGCGCTGGGGGGACGAGGACGCGCCGAAGGTCACGCTGGTCGGCAAGGGCGTGTGCTTCGACACGGGCGGGCTGGACCTCAAGACCGCCGCCGGCATGCTGCTGATGAAGAAGGATATGGGCGGCGGCGCGCACGCGCTGGGGCTCGCCCGGATGATCATGGCGGCCGGGCTGAAGGTCCGGCTGCGCGTGCTGGTGCCGGCGGTGGAGAACATGGTCGCCGGCAACGCCTTCAAGCCGTCCGACGTGCTGTCGACCCGCAAGGGCCTCACGGTGGAGGTCGGCAACACCGACGCGGAAGGGCGGCTCGTCCTCTGCGACGCGCTGGCGGAGGCGGATGGGGAGAAGCCGGAGCTGCTGATCGACTTCGCCACCCTGACCGGCGCCGCCCGCGTCGCGCTGGGCCCGGATCTGCCGGCCTTCTTCGCCAATGACGAGGAAACGGCCGCCGCCTTCCTGGCCGCCGCGGAGCGGGAGGACGACCCGATTTGGCGGCTGCCGCTGTGGAAGCCCTATGCGAAGATGCTGAAATCCTCGATCGCCGACACCAACAATATCGGCGAGGGAGGCATGGCCGGATCGATCACTGCGGCCCTGTTTCTGGAAAAATTCGTCTCCCAGGCAACCCGATGGGTGCATCTGGACGTTTATGCCTGGAACGGCAACGATCGTCCGGGTCGGCCGAAGGGGGGCGAGGCCATGGGGCTTCGCGCCGCCTACGCCCTGATCGCGGGACGGTTCGGCGCGTAACGGACGGGCCGGCCGTATCGGGATCGGAATGGTCGAGGCATGACGGTAAAGCTCAAATCCTCCCAAGCCCTGGATATCTGGCGTCGCGCCGCGGTCGAAACCGTCCGGCGCGACCAGCCCGACCTTTCCGCCCGGCAACTGGCGCTTCTGCTGACGGTCTATCTGACATCCCCGCCGCATACCGTCCGCGGCCTGGCGATGGCGCTGAACGTCTCCAAGCCGGCGATCACGCGGGCCCTTGACCGGCTGGGCGATCTGGGCTTCATCAAGCGGAAGACGGACGAGCTGGATCGCCGGAACGTGCTGGTGCAGCGCACGGTCAAGGGGTCGGTCTATCTGAGCGAGTTCGCCGATATCGTGGTCGACGCCGCCGGGGACACTGAATGACGATTGCCGAGACGCCGGACCCCAACGTGACGCCGTTCCGGTCCGATCTCGCGGCGGATTTCCTGAAGGGCGAAGTCGAAGCGGACCGCTTCGTCGAGGGCGTGCGCCATCAGGCGGTGCGCGGGATCGTGCCCCTGCGCGCTTCTCCGGACGAATCGGCTTTCCAGACCAGCGAACTGCTTTACGGCGAGATCTTCACGGTCTTCGAGGAACGGGACGGCTGGGCCTGGGGGCAGGGCGAAAGCGACGGCTATGTCGGCTACGCCCAATCCTACGGGCTGACGGCCGAGCCGGGCGAACCGACGCATCAGGTCGGCGCGCTGCGCGCCTTCCTCTATCCCGAACCGCATTTCAAGACGCCGCCGCTGAAGGCGCTCAGCCTCGGCGCGCGGGTCCGGGTCGTGGAGCGGGCGAAGGGCTATTCCCGCGTCGCGCCGGAAGGCTGGATTCCCGATGTCGCGCTGACGGCGCTGGACGTACGGGCGGAAGACCATGTCGCGACCGCGATGCGGTTCCTCGGCGTCCCCTACCTGTGGGGCGGCCGGTCCAGCCTCGGGATTGACTGTTCGGGCCTGATCCAGGTGGCGCTGGCCCAAGCCGGGATCGCCGCGCCCCGGGACACCTACCTGCAGGTGGACTCGGTCGGGGAGTTGGTCGGACGAACCGGCGATGTCGCGATGAAGCGCGGCGACATCGTCTTCTTCCCCGGCCATGTTGGGTTCATGGTCGACGGGGAAACGCTGATCCACGCCAACGTCGCCGCCATGGCGGTGTCGCTCGACCCCGTGGAGAGGGTCGCGGCCCGGACGCTGGCGCAGGACGGGGCGGGCGTCACGGCAGTGCGCCGGCTGGTCCGTTAGAGAGATTTCAGCGGCGGCGCGCCAGCCAGATGAAGCCGGCCATCAGCGCGAGGATGGCGACGCCCGCCAGTCCCAGCGCCAGACCGCCGCCGCCGATCTCTACCCCCACATCGGCGGTGATCGAAAACGCCCAGGCGCCGATCAGCGCCAGGAAGATCGCCACCGCCCCGCATAGAAGATAGATCGGCCACATGGCCTTGCCTCCGTTCCGATTTTCGGGACCGATTATCGCATGGCGGCCGCCAGCGCTTCCATGATGCGGGGGTCCAGGGACTGCGCGACATTGAAGCGCAGGAAGCCATTGGCCGATCCCGACAGGCTGAAGGCGCCGCCGGGCGCCAGGATGATCTTCTCCGACAGGGCCCGCCGGGCGATCTTCCCGGCATCCATACCCTCCGGCAGGGCGCACCAGAGGAACATGCCGGCCCCCGGCTCGATCCAGGGGGTGAGTCCGATGTCTCGCAGCCGTCGGACGGTTTCCCCCATCGCGCGGGCCAGCCGCACCCTCAGCTCGTCCAGATGCTTCCGGTAGGCGCCGTCCTTCAGCAGGCCGAGGACCAGCTCGGCGGAAAAGGGGCTGCCGCCGAAGGATGTCGCCACCTTCAGGTCAAGCAGCCCTTCGATCCAGTCCGGCCGCGCCGCGATGAATCCGCACCGGATGGAGGCCGACAGGGTCTTTGAGAAGCTGCCGATATGGATCACCCGATCCAGCCCGTCGAACGCCGCTAGGCGCGGGGCGGGCGCGTGTTCGAAATCCGCGAAGATGTCGTCTTCGATGATGGTCAGCCCGTGGCGCTCCGCCAGTTTCAGCAGCCGGTGTGCGGTGACGGGCGCGAGGCTGGCTCCCGTCGGGTTCTGCAGGCCCGAATTGGTGATGTAGAGCCGTGGTCGGTGCTCCTCCAGGGCCTGTGCGAACCGCTCGACATCCGGGCCCGAGGGCGTGAAGGGCACGCCCACCACCTTGACCCGATGCGCCCGCAGCATCGCGTGGAAATTGAAGTAGCAGGGATCGTCGACCAGAACGGTGTCGGACGGCTCCAGCAGGAAGCGGCATAGAAGGTCGATCGCCTGGGTGCCGGAATCGGTCAGCATGATCTGGCCTGGCGGGGCCTCGATGCCCCGTTCGGCCAATCGGCGGGACAGGAGCCGCCGAAGCGGCGGCAGGCCCAGCGGCGTGCCGTAATCCGTCAGGCCGATCCGGTCCGCGCGGGCCATGGAGCGTAGAATCCTCCGGATGGCGGCGTCCGGCAGCCAATCGGAGGGCAGCCAGCCGCATCCGGGTTTCAGGAAATCGTCGCCGGCCTCCAGCGACTGGCGCGACACCCACAGGGGATCGACGGCCCGGTCCAGCCGCGGCCCGGTCTCCGCCAGGGACAGGGGAGGCGGATGACCGGCGACGTAGAAGCCCGATCCGCGCCGCGCCTGGATCGCGCCCTCCGCCGCCAGCCGGTCATAGGCTTCGACCACCGTGGATTTGGAGACTCGCATGGTCTCGGCGCACTTCCGGATGGAAGGCAGCTTCGCCCCGGGCGCCAGCGTCCGCTGGGCGATCCGGTCCCGAACCGCCTGCATGACCCGCTCGACCAGCGTGCCGACTCTCTCATCAGAGTCCATCTGTACCGACCCGACATCCAATACAGTTTCTCGAAATCGTACTGTAGTGTGTCTGGGAACGAAGGGCGGCGCAACCGATCTTGGCCCGAGAAAGGAAGCGAGCATGATGGACAAGACGGCCAGTGGCTGGATCAACGGTTTTCTGGGCGTGCTGATCTTCAGCGGCTCCCTGCCGGCGACGCGCGTCGCGGTCGGGGGCTTCGACCCGGTGTTCCTGACCGTCGCCCGCGCGACCATCGCCGCCCTGCTGGGCCTGGCACTGCTGCTGGCCATGCGGGAAAGACGGCCGGGACGGAAGGATGTCGGACCGCTTGTCGTGGTGGCGCTGGGGGTCGTCGTCGGATTCCCGCTGCTGACGGCGCTGGCGCTCCAGCACATGACGTCCGCCCGTTCGATCGTCTTCATCGGCCTCCTGCCGCTGGCGACGGCGATCTTCGGCGTGGTGCGGGGCGGCGAGAGGCCGAAGCCGGCCTTCTGGCTGTTCTCCGCGACCGGCAGCGCCCTTGTCGGCGGATTCGCGCTGACGCAGGACATGTCCGTCTCCCCGGTCGGCGACATGCTGATGCTGGCCGCCATCCTGGTCTGCGGCCTGGGCTACGCCGAGGGAGCCAGGTTGTCGCGGACGCTGGGCGGCTGGCAGGTCATCTCATGGGCGCTGGTCCTGTCCCTGCCACTCATGGCCCCGCTGGCCCTCTGGCTCATGCCCCGTTCATGGGCCGGGATCGACGGGCCCGCCTGGATCGGGCTGGCCTATGTCTCCTTGTTCAGCATGCTGATCGGGTTCGTGTTCTGGTATCGCGGCCTCGCCCAGGGCGGCATAGCGACCGTCGGGCAGCTTCAGCTTCTCCAGCCTTTCTTCGGCTTCGCGCTCGCCGCGCTCCTGCTCCACGAAACGGTGGGCTGGCCGATGCTCCTCGTCACCGGCGGCGTGATCCTCTGCGTGGTCGGCGCCAGAAAGGTCGCCTGAAGGCCCGGCTATCGCGCCTCCGACGGTTCCATGGCACTCTCCAGGGTCGGAATCCAACGGAGGTTCGACCTTCATGTCCATCGAGCGATGGCGGCTGGGCAGCGGGCTGGTGCTGCTGGCGTTCGTGCTGGGCCATTTCACCAACCACACGCTGGGCCTCGTCTCGATCGAGACGATGAACAGCGTGCTGTTCGTGACCATCGCGCCGTGGCGGACGCCGGTCGGCACGACCCTGCTGGCCGGAGCCGCGCTGGCTCACGTCGCCGTCGCCCTGCGCGCCCTCTATCGCCGCCGCTCGCTCAGGATGACGCGGCTGGAGGCGGCGCAGTTCGTGCTGGGTTTCACGATACCCTTCCTCCTCGCCCAGCATGTGCTGGGGACAAGGGTGGTTGCCGGCGCGTTCGGGGTGCAGACGGAGTATGTCTACGTCCTCTCCATGCTCTGGCTGGTCGATCCGCGCCAGGGCTTCCTCCAGGCCGTGCTGGTGCTGGTCGCCTGGGGCCATGCCTGCATCGGCCTGCATTACTGGCTGCGCGTGAAGCCCTGGTACGAGGCGGCCAGGCCGGCTCCGTTCGTCCTGGCGCTGCTGATCCCGACCCTGGCCCTGGCCGGCTACGCCGCCGCCAGCTTCGACCTCATGCGCCGGGCGCGGGCGGACGACTTCCTGGCCGGCGTGATCGAAAGGGCGCGGCTGGGGGCGGAGGCCTCCTCCTTCGTCACCACCGGCGCGGTTTCCGTGCAGGTGGGATTCGCGCTCGCCATCCTGGCGGTGCTGGCGGCCCGGTTTCTTCGTCAGGTCGCCGGTCGAAGGGGCCGCGCCCGGCTGACCTATCCCGACGGCCGGATCGTGGATGCGCCGCCCGGCGCGACCGTGCTGGAGGCCAGCCGGTCCGCCGGCATTCCGCACGCCGCCGTCTGTGGCGGCAAGGGCAGGTGTTCGACCTGCCGGGTCAGGCTGGGCGCGGGCGCGGGAGACCAGCCGCCGCCGAACGCGGAGGAAAGGCGGGTCCTCGACCGGATCGGCGCGGTGCCGAACATCCGGCTTGCCTGTCAGCTCCGCCCCATCGGCCGGCTGGAGGTCACGCCGCTTCTTTCCGCCACTGCGACGGCGAGGGAGGGACGCCGCCGGGAGGCCAACTTCGCCGGTCGGGAGCGGGAGATCGCGATCCTGTTCGCCGATCTGCGCGGCTTCACCAAATTCTCTGACACCAAGCTTCCCTATGACATCGTCTTCCTGCTCAACCGCTATTTCGAGGCGATGGGCCGCGCGGTCGAAAATGCGCAGGGGCGGGTGGACAAATTCATCGGCGACGGGGTGATGGCGCTGTTCGGGGTGGAATCGGGGCCGGCTATCGGATGCCGCCGCGCGCTCGTCGCGGCGCGCACCATGGCGATCGAGCTGGACCGGCTGAACGAGGCGCTTGCAGCCGACCTGCCCTCGCCGCTGCGCATGGGCATCGGCATCCATGTCGGCCCGGCGATCGTCGGCGAGATGGGCTACGGCCACGCCAAGGCGCTGACCGCCGTCGGCGACGCCGTCAACATCGCCAGCCGTCTCGAAGGGCTGACGAAGGAGCTGGAGGTCCAGCTCGTGATGTCCGCGGCGGTGGCCGATCATGCCGGAATCGCCCTGGCGGACATCCCGTCCCGCGATATCGCGGTGCGCGGCAAGGACGGCATGCTGAGCGTCTATCCGGTGCCGCTGGCCCGCACTCTGCCGGCGGATTGAGCCTCCTTAATTAACGGCCCTTTTACCCCTATTGCGTATTGGACATGGAAGGACGAGCGGATGCCTGCAACTTCCGCGGTTCCTCCTTCCATGTTCCAAGGGTCCAGCCGATGACCGAACCGACCGCGCCGAACGACGACATCATCGACGATCTTCCTGAGGAGGAATCGGCGGTTGAGGAAACGGAGGCGACTCCGAAGAAGCGGCGGCGCATCGGCATCGGCGGCAGGCTCGCCATCGCCTTCGCCTCGGTTGCGACGATCACGCTGGTCGCCTGCGGCGTCGCGCTGTTCTCGTTCGAGGCCGCGGAGAAGGCGTTCGCGGAGATCACGGAGCAGAACATCCCCGCCATCGTCGCCGCCCAGGACCTTGCGGAGGCGACCGCGGGCTTCACCGGCAGCCTGCCGGCGCTCTATGCCTCCACGGATACCGAAACGCTGAACGCCCAGGTCGGGCAGCTCGGCATCCGGGCGACGGAGATGGAGGCCGCCGTGGCGCGGCTGGCGGCGCTCGATTCCTCGGCCAGCGGCCTGGACGAGTTGCGCGCGGGCGTACAGCAGATGGCCAGCGGCCTTGCGCCCCAGCAGGATCTGATCGCCCGGAGCATCGCGCTCGCGGAGGCGCGGGTGGCGCAGATCGAGGCGGTGGCCCAGACCCATGCGACCCTGACGGAGCTTGTCGCCCCGCAGATCCAGGCGGCAGAGTTCGCCCTGGTGGAGGAGGGCGTGGGCCTGTCGCGCAACGCCGAGGAAACGATCACGACACTCACCGGCACCACGATCGCCGGCCTCTCCGGCCTTCTGACGCTCAAGGCGGACGCCACCGAAGCAGTGTCGATCGTGATGCAGGCGCTGGCGGCCCAGACGCTGCTGCCGGTCGACAAGCTGCGGCGGGACAGCACGGAGCTCTACGGCAGTCTCCTCGCGGCGCGGACGACCTTCGCCGACGACGCCGAACTGCTGGAGAATCTCGATCGGCTGATTCCGCTGATCGAGGAAGGAAACGACCAGAACGTCTTCGACCTCAAGATCCGGGCGATCGAGGAAGGCGGCCAGGCCGCCGGCCAGGTCATCACCCTGCCGTCGCGCATCGCGGCGAGCGAGAACCGCCTCGTCGAGGCGATCGACCTCCGGGTCGCGGACGCCCAGGCCATGATCGCCGCCGAATCGGAGCGGCTGACCAGCGATCTTTCCGACGCCATCGACGGCGTCATGGGCGGCGGCTTGCGCACCTTCCGGAGCCTGCTGGAGATTTCCGCCCGCGCCAACCTCGCCGCCGGGCTGATGAATGAGGCCGCCGGCACGACCGATCTGGAGCGGCTGCGCGCCGTCGAACAGGAATACACCCAGGCCGTCAGCGATCTTCTGTCCGCGGCCTTCAGGCTGCCGCCGCCGGCGGATGGCAGCGAGGGGCTGGTGCCGGTGGTTTCGGACCTGATGGAGCTGGGCAGCACCGAGAACAATCTGTTCGACATCCGCCGGGCGGAGATCGCGACCGAAGAAGAGAAGGCGGCCACCCTGGCGGAGAACGCCGCCGCCGCCGCCGCCATCGCTGCCGACGTGACCGACATCACCAACCAGGCGAAGGCGACGACCGACATGGCGACCGCCGAGGCCGAAGCGACCATGGCGGCCAACCGCACGACGCTTCTGGTCATCGCCGGCGTCAGCATCCTGGTCGCGGCCCTGATCGGCTGGCTCTATGTCGGCCGGATGATCGTCCGGCGCCTGACCGGGCTGGCGGAAGCGATGCGGTCCGTGGCCGACGGCCATCTCGACACCGAGATCCCCGAAGGCGGCAGCGACGAGATCACCGACATGGCGTCGGCCCTGGTCGTCTTCCGCGACACCGCGCAGGAGGTCGAGGCCGCCAACGCGCGGGCGGCGGAAGAGCGGGAGCGGGCGTCGGAGGAACGCCGGCTGGCGCGCCTCGCGCTCGCCGACGAGTTCGAGCGCAACGTGCTTCAGCTTGTCGACGGTGTCTCCGCCGCGGCGACCCAGATGCAAGGGACCGCAGGCGCGATGCGCGACACGGCCGACCGGACGAACGAAGTCTCCCGGTCCGCCGCCATGGCGTCGGACGAGGCGTCGAACAGTGTCCAGACCGTCGCCGCGGCGGCGGAGGAGCTTTCCTCCTCCATCCAGGAGATCAGCCGACAGGTCGTCCGGTCGACAGAGATCGCGGGCAAGGCGGTGACCGATGCCGGCGACACCAACGACCGCATCCAGGATCTGGCGGAAGCCGCGCGGAAGATCGGCGAGGTGGTGAAGCTGATCACCGACATCGCGGAGCAGACCAACCTGCTGGCGCTCAACGCCACGATCGAGGCGGCGCGGGCCGGCGAGGCGGGCAAGGGCTTCGCCGTCGTCGCGGGCGAGGTGAAGAACCTGGCCAACCAGACCGCCAAGGCGACGGACGAGATCGCGCAGCAGATCAAGACCATGCAGGCCGCCACGGGCGACGCCGTGACCGCGATCGGCGGCATCGGCGAGACTATCCTGTCGATCAACGAGATCGCCACGACCATCGCCTCGGCGGTCGAGGAGCAGGGCGCGGCGACGCAGGAGATCGCGCGGAATGTCCAGCAGGCTTCCTCCGGAACGGGGGAGGTGCTGGGGCATGTCACCGAGGCGTCGAACGCCGCCGCGATCACCGGGGAGTCGGCCGGCGAGGTGCTGACGGCGGCGGAATCGCTGGCCCGTCAGGCCGAATCCATGCGGACGCAGGTCGACCAGTTCGTCCAGAAGGTCAGGGCCGCCTGAGACCCCGAGCCCTTAAGGGCTGAGGAGGTCGGCCAGGGTCAGCGCTATGACCTGGGTCGCCTTCCTCAGATCCTCCAGCACCAGCTTCTCGTCGGCCCGATGGCCGTTGGCCTCCAGCAGTGTGTGCGGCCCGGCGCCATACAGCACGGTCGGGATGCCGGCCGCGCTGTAAAGCCGGGCGTCGGTATAGATCGGCACGCCGTTGACGGCGATCTCCTCCCCCATCACCGCGCTTCCATGCTGCCGCAGCCGGTCGACCAGGATCTCATGGCCCGGTTCCGGCGTCAGCGGACGGGCCAGCAGGATACGGCGGACATCGACGCTGACGCTCTCCATCGGCCTAAAGAAATCCTCTATGAAATCCGTCAGCTCCCGCTCGACCTGCTCGGGATTCTCCTCCGGCACGATCCGGCGGTCGATGCGCATCGTCACCAGGTCGGGCACGACATTGGTGTTGATGCCGCCCTGGATCAGCCCGACAACGAGGGTCGGATGGTCGATGCCCGGAACCTCCGAGCGGATTTCCTCATAGCGCCGTCTCAGGTCGTAGAGGGCGGACAGTAGGCCCGTCGCCGCCTCCAGCGCGTCCACGCCGGTATCCGGTCGCGCCGCATGGGCGGATCGGCCTTCGATCCGCACCTCCAGATGCAGGCAGCCATTATGGGCGATCACGACATTGTAGGCGAAGCCGGCGCTGATGACGTAGTCGGGTCGGGTCAGCCCCTGCTCCAGCAGCCGGGCCGGGCCGATCATCCCGCCGGCCTCCTCGTCATAGGTCAGATGCAGCTCTACCGCGCCCGATAGCGGGATGCCGCTTTCCTCCAGCGCCTTCAGGGCGAAGACGTAAGTGGCGAAGTCGGACTTCGAAACGGCAACGCCGCGCCCGTACATCACGCCGTCCTGGATCTCCGCCCCATAGGGGTCCGTCGTCCAGCCTTCGCCCGGCGCGACGACATCGCCATGGGCGTTGAGCGCGATCACGGGACCATCATCGGAAAACCGCTTCCGGACGATCAGATTCGTCGCGCTTATCATGCCGTTCGCGGCGGCCGCCTCATCCGGCACAACATCCCGCTCCGTCTCATAGCCCAGCGCCTCCAGCAGCGCCGCAGCGCGGAGGGCGTGGGGGGCGCAGTCCCCCGGCGGGTTGTCGGATGGAATCTTCACCAGCTCCGCCAGGAAGCGGACCTGTTCGTCATGCCGCCGATCGACCAGCGCGCGCAGCGTTTGCCCTTGTTCGGGGGTCATTCTTCCTCCCTCGGATTCGTTGCGGATGACGCACGACCTCCAGAAGACGTAGGCGTCACAAGGGCGGGACGTCTAACGAAAAGGAAGGAGAAAATGGAAATCAACGCCGATAATGCGGGACGGAAGAGCACGTTTCTGATAAAGAACGAATACAAAATATAACATACATGCTTGTAAGGCCCGCCGCGTGGCGGGCCGGCCATCGTTCCATCCATGAAACGGGGAGGAGACGCGCAATGGTCAGGACATCATGTGTGAGCATGGCGGCGTTGATCGCCGGATCGGTCGCCGGAGGGGCGGCCGCCCAGGACAATATGGATGATCTGGGAGAATTCAGGCAGACGGGCACAAGCCTGGAGATCCCGAGCATCCCCCAGGACAGCGATTCGGCGGATGCGATCCGCGAGACGCTGAAAGGGATCGACCTGCCCCCCGGCTTCGAGATCGAACTCTACGCGCTGGTGCCCGACGCCCGGCACATGGCCGTCGGTCCCAATGTCGGCGTGGTGTTCGTGGGCACGCGCAAGACCGATGTCTGGGCGGTGACCGACCGCGACAAGGACCGGGTCGCCGACGAGGTGAAGCGCTTCGCCCCTTCGGTGAGCTTCACCTTCCCCAACGGGCCCTTCTTCAGCGAGGACGGCATCCTCTATATCGCCGAGCACAACCGGCTGCTCGCCTTCCCGGCGGCGGAGTTCTTCTATGAAGGGCCGGATGTCGCCGTGGCCGTGGTGAAGGAGCAATTCTTCCCGGCGGAGCAGGAATATTTCAACCATGCCTTCCGCGTCGGGACGATCGGGCCGGACAATATGATCTATGTCGCCATCGGTCAGAAGCACAATGTCTGGCCGCCCTCCGAGGGTTCGGACATGGGCATCCTCGGGTCCATCGTCCGGATGAACAGGGACGGCAGCGACATGGAGGTCTACGCCACGGGGATCCGGAACTCCGTCGGCCTCGACTTCCATCCGGAGACGGCGGAGCTGTGGTTCACCGACAACCAGGTGGACGGCATGGGCGACGATATCCCGCCGGGCGAGATCAACCGTGCCACCGGCCCCGGCCAGCATTTCGGCTTCCCCTGGTATGGCGGCGGCGATGTGCGGACGAACGAATGGGCGGATTCCGAACCGCCGGCCGACACGGTGTTCCCGGAGGTCGAAACGGTGGCGCACGCCGCCGATCTGGGCATGAGCTTCTATACCGGCGAGCAGTTTCCGGCGGAGTATCGCGGCGGCATCTTCAGCGCCCAGCACGGCTCCTGGAATAGGACGGAGCCGGTGGGCGCCCGCGTCATGTTCACGCCGATCAACGATGACGGGACGGTTGGCGAGACGGTGGTGTTCGCCGATGGCTGGCTGAACGAGGACACCGGCGAGTATCTGGGGCGGCCGGTCGACGTGAAGCCCTATCTGGACGGATCGATCCTGGTTTCCGACGATCTGGCCGGGGCGATCTACCGGATATCCTATGACGAGGACTGAAAACGGAAACCCTCGCCACAGCCGATGATCCGACCTTTCGCCATCCTCATCTGTCTCGCCGCCGCGTCGGCCTCGGCCCAGGCCCAGGAGTTCCCCGCGGCGGGACAGGTCTGTGTCACCTGCCATGGGCGGGACGGCGTCGGCACGTCCCCGCTGTTCCCGAACCTGGCGGGGCAGAGCGCCGTCTACACCATCCAGCAGATGGAGAATTTCCGCAGCGGCCTGCGGCCCAGCGAGGTCATGGGCATCATCGCCGAACCGCTGACAGACCAGCAGATCAGGGAGCTGGCGCTCTACTACGAAAGCCTGGGCGCCGGCTGCGCCTGCGACTGAATCAGGCGACCCGGAAGTTCTTGAACTGCCAAGGGTCGTCGCGGTCGATGTCTTCCGCGAACAGGCTCTCGCGGTCGACCAGCGGCGTCCAGTCGCCATAGGCGCCGGTTAGCCGGCCCAGATAGGGGCCTGCGACCTCCAGCACCCGCTCATGGTCCATCTCGTCCGGCTCCATGATGCCGCGATCGGGATTCTCGATCGCCCAGACCATGCCGCCCAGCACGGCGGCCGTGACCTGAAGGCTGGTCGCGTTGTTATAGGGCGCAAGCGACCGCGCCTCCTCGATGGTGAGCTGCGATCCGTACCAGTAGGCGCCCTTGCCATGGCCCATCAGCAGCACGCCCAGCTCATCCATGCCGTGGACGATCTCGTCCATCATCAGCCGCTTGCGGTCCTGCGCCACCCAGTTCTTGCCGGCAAGCTCATGGACCGAAAGGACGGCGTCGTCGGCCGGATGGTAGGCGTAGTGGACGGTCGGGCGGTAGGCCAGCCGGTCGCCTTCGCGGACGGTGAAATAGTCGGCGATGGAGATCGCCTCATTGTGGGTGATGAGGAAGCCGTGGAAGGGGCCTTCGGCCGGGGTCCAGGTCCGAACGCGGACGGATGCGCCCGGCCGGTTCAGGTAGATCGCGGCGTCGCTGCCGAAATCATGGCGGGCGCCGTCGGCCGGGAAATGCTTCTCATGGCTGCCCCAGCCCAGCTCCGCCGGCTGGCAGCCCTCTCCCACGAAGCCGTCGATCGACCAGGTGTTGACGAATTCGCCCACCTGCTTCGGCCGGCTGGCCACCTGGGTGTCCCGCTCGGCGATATGGATGACCTTGATTCCGGCCTTCCGCGCCAGCGCGCCCCACCCTTCGCGATCGGAGGGAACAGTAGCGTCGATCCCGGTGTCGCCGGCGACCGTGAGCAGCGCGCGCTTGACGAAATGGGAGACCAGGCCCGGATTGGCCCCGTGCGTCACCACCGCCGTCGGCCCCGTCCGGTCCGCACGCCGCAGCTTCAGCGCGCTTTCGCGCAGTGCGTAGTTGGACCGCAGGGAAGGCGTCAGCGACGGGTCGGTGTAGCCGCCGGCCCAGGGTTCGATGCAGGTGTCCAGATAGAGCGCGCCCTTCTCGGCCGCCAGGTCGATGAGGGCGACCGAGGAAACGTCCACCGAGAGGTTGAGCAGGAAATCACCCTGTCCGACCAGCGGCTCCAGGACCTCCCGGAAATTCTCCGGCGTCAGCGGCTGCAGCAGGAAATCGATGCCCGACAGCCGTGCCTGCTCCTGGCCCACCGGCTCGGCAGTGACGATGGTGACGTTGGCCGGCGGAATGTCGATGTGCCGCAGGATCAGCGGCAGAACGCCCTGGCCGATGCTGCCGAAACCGACGATCACCAGCCGTCCGGGAAAATGGGTGGTCTTGGTGGTCGTGGGCATCGGCGAACCTTTCCTTCGGGGCAAACTCTCCAGCCGCGCGCGTATGCAGCATGCGGACGGGTTTGTCCACCGCCGGACCGGGACAAAAGGGGAATCAGGCCGAAGGCGATCCGCTTTGCGGCAGCCCGTCATCGATGCGAAGCCAGGGCAGCTTCTCATCCACATAGGCGTGGGCCTGCGGCGGGAAGCGTTCTGGCTGGTCGAGAGTGCCCAGCAGGATGTGCGTCTCGTCAGCCCAGCGGACGGATTCATAGGTCAGGGGCGTGCCGCACCGGCCGCAGGAGGCGCGCACTACGCCTTCAGAGGACGGGAAGCGGACGGGCTCGCCAGTGGCGAAGGCGAAGCGGGCGCGGTCGACGGAGATGTAGGTGGCGAAAGCCGAACCGGTCTGCCGGCGGCAGCTTCGGCAGTGGCAATGGGCGATCCAGCGCGGCGGGCCATCGGCGCGATAGCGGACGGCGCCGCACAGGCATCCGCCTTCGATCGGTTCAGTCATAAGGGCTCCTTCCGTTCCCGCCCGACTCTATGCCGCCGGGACCGGAACGGGGAAGTCTGGAGGCCTTAGGCGACTTCGCGCCGCTGGTGCGCGGTCAGCCTTTCAGTCAGGGACTGCGCCTCGTCGGCCAACCCGCGCGAGGCGGTCTGAAGGTCCTCGGCGATGGAGCCCGTCGTCTTCGCCTCGTCGCTGACCGAACTGACCATGACGGCGATGCGGTCGCTGCCTTCCGCGATCTCCGCGATGTTGCGGGAGATGTCGGTCGACATGGCGTTCTGTTCCTCCACCGCCGCGGCGATGATGTTCTGGCTGGACCCGACGCTGTCGACGAACGTGCGCAAATCGCCGAACACAGCCACGGTGCCGTCCAGGCGGCCGCGGATGTTGGCGACGGCGGCGGCGATCCGTTCGGTGGCGTTGCCGGTCTCGCTGGCCAGCTTCTTGACCTCGCTGGCGACGACGGCGAAGCCCTTACCGGCCTCCCCGGCGCGCGCCGCCTCGATCGTGGCGTTCAGCGCCAGCAGCTTGGTCTGGTTGGCGATGCCGACGATCAGCTCCACGATCTGGTCGATCTCACCCGTCGCCTCCTGAAGGTCCGCGACGGTGCGGTCGGCGTCGCCCAGCTTGGCCACCGCGTCGGACGCCGCGGAAGCGGAACGCGCGATCTGCTGGGAAATCTCCTTGATGCTGTCGGCCAGCTCCTCGCTGCCGCCGGCGACCATGCCGGCGTTCCGGCTGCCGGACTGCGCGATCTCCCCGACCCCGACCGACTGCTCGATCGTGGCGGTGGATTGCTGGGACAGCCGCTCGGACAGCGATTTCAGGGTCAGCGCCTCGCGGGCCACCAGCTCGGCGACCTGCCGGACCTCGTCCATCATCTGTTGAGCCAGCCGCTTGTCCGCCGTTTCCGCCGTCACGTCCCGCCAAGTCATCATCACGGCGTCGACGGAGCCGTCCGCCTGGCGCACCGGCTCAAGGGACAGGCTGACCAGCGTCTCGCCGATCCGCGCCTCATGCTGCCGCACCGGCTCGCCCGACGGGTCGGCCAGAATGGCGGCGAAGGGCTCCCCGATCTCGAACAGGTCGGCGTTCGATCCTTCCTCGACCTGCCCCAGCCCGTGCTGCTCCGCGAACCGGCCGGCGGCGACGTTGGCGTACCGGACATCGCCGTCCAGCCCGACCAGGACGGTAGGGGTGGGGGAAGTCTCGATCATCTGGCGCAGGCCGAAGACCTGGGCGACGCCGTCCCGCAGCCGCTCCAGCGCCACAGCCATCGTGCCAAGCTCGTCCCGCCCGGTGCGCGGCGGCTCCACCGCCGTTTCGCCCTGACTGATCCTGTCCATGGCGTTGGCGAACTGCCGCAGCTTTGAGAAGGCGACGAGGCGCAGCAGCAGCCAGCCGATGAGCCAGCTCACCACGCCGACGACCAGCAGCATCTTCAGCGCCTTGTCGCGCAGGGCATTGGTGCTGGCGACGAAATCGCCGATGTCGCGGGTTAGCGTCACGGTCGCCCAGTCGCCGCCCGCCGTCGCGGGGACGGTGGCCGCGATGGTGTCGAGTTGCGGCGGCGGGCCGGCGTCGCCTTCCTCGGCGGGTTCGGCGAAGGGCAGGTCCAGCAAGGTCGCCCCGCCGGCGTCCAGGACCGCCACGTCGCCCGAGAATGCGGTTTCCAGCCCCGTCAGCACGGGCAGGGGATCGGTCACGATCTCAAGGAACCCGGCGACGCGGAACCCGCCTATGGGCACGATCGTGCTGTAGACCGGCCGGCCGGATTCGGTACGCCACAGGAAGGAGGCGTTCTGGCGCTGGTCGGCGACCGATCGCGCCGCCAGCATGTCGCGCACCGCCGGATCGGCGATGACGCTTGCGCCCGACCCCTCCGAATCCGACGCCAGGAGCGTCAGATCCTTGCGATAGATGTTCATGGAGACGGGAAGGATCACGTCCTCCACGATCGGCGCTTCCTGATGGAGGCTGTCGAGGTTCAGCCGGACCGTCTCCGGATCGTCCGCTGTCACCGACTCCACGATGCCGGCATAGCGCGACCATTGGTCGGCGATCGGATTGATGACCTTGGGATATTCCTTGACGATCCGCTCCACCACCAGCACCGACAGGGCCTTGCCGAGCTGGTCGTTGAAGCTGTCGATGGAGGATCGCTGGTAGAGGCCCGCGACCCAGAGCTGGTTCGCGGCGACCGCAACCGACAGGATGAGACCAATGACCAGGAATCCCCGCCTGACGGTGAGGGGCGAATAGCGGCGGTCGCGTCCGGTGGGCTTGGTCATTCCGGCTGGGTCCTCGAGTGGCGCTCGTCGAGGGACCTTTATGGAAAAAGCCGCGTTAAGATGCCGTTAAATGAGGCAATTTCGACGAAAAGGCTTGCTTAGAGCCGCTCCACCATCAGCTTCTTGATTTCCGCGATCGCCTTGGCGGGGTTGAGGCCCTTCGGACAGCTCTTCGTGCAGTTCATGATGGTGTGGCAGCGATAGAGCCGGAAGGGATCCTGCAGAGCGTCCAGCCGCTCGCCCGTCATCTCGTCGCGGCTGTCGGCGATCCAGCGATAGGCCTGCAGCAGGATCGCCGGGCCCAGGAACCGGTCGCCGTTCCACCAGTAGCTGGGGCAGGAGGTCGAGCAGCAGAAGCAGAGGATGCACTCGTAGAGCCCGTCCAGCTTCGCCCGCTCCTCCGGCGACTGGGGCCGCTCGCGGTCCGGCGGCGGCGGCGTCTGGGCCTGGAGCCAGGGCTTGATGGAGGAATATTGGGCGTAGACGTGGGTCAGGTCCGGCACCAGATCCTTGACCACCGGCATGTGCGGCAGCGGGTAGATCCGGACATCGCCCTTCACCTCCTCCGTCGCCTTCAGGCAGGCCAGCGTGTTGACGCCGTCGATGTTCATCGAACACGACCCGCAGATGCCTTCCCGGCAGGACCGGCGGAAGGTCAGGGTCGAATCGACGTCGCTCTTGATATGGATCAGCGCGTCCAGGACCATCGGGCCGCACCGGTCCAGATCGACCTCGTACTCGTCCAGCGAGGGCGTCTGGCCGTCATCCGGATTCCAGCGATAGATCTTGAAAATCTTGGTCCGCTTCGCCCCGGCCGGCGCGGGATAATTGGCGCCCGGCCTGATCTTCGAATTGGCGGGCAGCGCGAATTCAGCCATCGGTGTTTCCTAAAAGATGCGCGGATCGGGTCGACGGACCGGCAGGGTGATCAGTAGACCCGCTTGGTAGACCCGCCTAGTAGACCCGTTTCTGGGGCGGAATGCTCTGGATCTCGTTGGAGAGCGGGTTGAGATGCACCGGCCGGTAGCCGATGTTGGAATCGCCCTTCTCGTCCACCCAGATGACGGAGTGCTTCATCCACTCGCCGTCGTCCCGGTCCGGATAGTCCTCGCGGGCGTGGGCGCCCCGGCTTTCCTGCCGGTTCACCGCCGAATGCATGGTCGCGACGGCCTGGTACATCAGATTGTCCAGCTCCAGCGTTTCCACCAGGTCGGAATTCCAGATCATCGACTTGTCGTCGACGCCCAGCCCCGTCAGCTTGCCCCAGCTTTCCGTCAGCTTCGCCTTGCCTTCCTCCAGCACCTCGCCGGTGCGGAAGACGGCGCAGTTGTTCTGCATGGTCCGCTGCATCTCCAGCCGCAGGTCGGCGGTGCGGACCTCCTGCCCGTTGTGGCGGACGCGGTCGAACCGCGCCAGGGCGGCGTCGGCGGAATCCTTCGGCAACTCCTTATGGTTCCGCCCCGGCTCGACCAGCTCCCGCGCCCGGATGGCGGCGGCGCGGCCGAACACGACGAGGTCCAGAAGCGAGTTGGAGCCCAGCCGGTTGGCGCCGTGGACGGAGACGCAGGCGGCCTCGCCGATCGCCATAAGCCCCGGCACCACGGCGTCGGGATCGTCGGCGGTCGGGTTGACGACCTCGCAGCGATGGTTGGTCGGCACGCCGCCCATATTGTAGTGGACGGTCGGCAGGACCGGGATCGCCTCCTTCGTCACGTCGACATCGGCGAAGATCTTCGCGGTCTCCGCGATGCCGGGCAGCCTCTCGTGGATCACGCTCGGGTCGAGATGCTCCAGATGCAGGTGGATGTGGTCCTGGTTGGGGCCGACGCCCCTGCCCTCCCTGATCTCGATCGTCATGGACCGGCTGACCACGTCGCGGGACGCCAGATCCTTGGCCGAGGGGGCGTAGCGCTCCATGAAGCGTTCGCCCTCCGAATTGGTCAGGTAGCCGCCCTCGCCGCGCACGCCCTCGGTGATCAGGCAGCCGGCGCCGTAGATGCCGGTCGGGTGGAACTGCACGAACTCCATGTCCTGAAGCGGCAGCCCCGCCCGCGTCACCATTGCGTTGCCGTCGCCGGTGCAGGTGTGGGCCGAGGTGCAGGAGAAATAGGCGCGGCCGTAGCCGCCGGTCGCCAGCACGGTCTGGTGGGCGCGGAAGCGATGGATCGTCCCGTCGTCCAGGTTCCAGCAGATCACGCCGCGGCAGGCCCCGTCCTCCATGATGAGGTCGAGCGCGATATATTCGACGAAGAATTCGGCCTGATGCTTCACCGCCTGCTGGTAGAGCGTGTGCAGCATGGCGTGACCCGTGCGGTCGGCCGCCGCGCAGGTGCGGTAGGCGCGGCCCTTGCCGTAATGGGTGGTCATGCCGCCGAAGGCGCGCTGGTAGATCTTGCCTTCCTCCGTCCGGGAGAAGGGCAGGCCGTAATGCTCAAGCTCGATGATCGCGGGGACCGCCTCGCGGCACATATATTCGATGGCGTCCTGGTCGCCCAGCCAGTCCGACCCCTTGACGGTGTCGTACATGTGCCAGCGCCAGTCATCCTCGCCCATATTGCCCAGCGAGGCCGAGACGCCGCCCTGGGCGGCGACGGTATGGCTGCGGGTCGGGAAGACCTTGGAGATGCAGGCCGTCTTCAGCCCCTTCTCCGCCATGCCGAACGTGGCGCGCAGGCCGGCGCCGCCGGCGCCGACGACCACCACGTCGTAGCTGTGGTCGATGATCTCGTAGGCGGGTTTCTGAACTTCGGCAGCCATGCGCCTCAAGCTCCCAGGGCGATTTTCAGGATCGCGAACACGGCGCCGAGCGCCAGGACGGTCGCGGCCAGCTTGGTTCCCACATCCGCCGCGATCTTCAGCAGATGGGTGTGGATGTAGTCCTCATAGACGACCTGGAGGCCCAGCTGGGCATGGTAGAAGGTCGCCACCACCAGCAGGATCATCAGGATCGCGACGACCGGATTGGATATCCAGGCCGCGAACGCGGCGTAATCCGCGCCGGCCATCGCCACGATGGAGGCGACGAACCAAAGCGTCAGCGGGATGAGCGCGACCGCCGACAGGCGCTGCATCCACCAGTGATGCACGCCCTCCTTCGCCGATCCCAGTCCCCGCGCAAGGGCGATCGGGGTTCGCAGGCTCTTGCTGTCTTCGGCCATCGGTCAGGCCCCCATCATCAGATAGCCGGCGATCCAGGCGACCAGCGTCAGGACCCCTGCCGCGATCACGGCGGTCCAGCCGGTCTTCGCCATCACCGGTAGTTCAAATCCCCAGCCGGCGTCCCAGGCCAGGTGCCTGACGCCGTTGGCCAGATGGAAGAAGAGAGCGAACGACCAGCCGAAGAGGCACAGCCGGCCGAGGAACGATCCCACGAGAGACTGCGCCGCGCCGAATGCCTCCGGGCCGGCGGCGGCGGCGGCCAGCCAGTAGACCAGCAGCAGGGTTCCGGCGGCGAGCGCGATGCCCGTCGCCCGGTGCAGGATCGACAGGACCGTCGAAATCTGCGGTCGATAGATCTGGAGATGCGGCGACAGCGGCCGGTTGGCGGTGGCCATTCCTGGTCAAACCCTCGTTCGGCGGGAGACGTGACGGCGAGAGGAACGTCGATCCCGTTCCTTATTTTGCCACATTGATGTACGCCCCGGATTACCCCAAGTCAACGCGGGGTCTATTGCAGTGCGGTAGGAGATTTCGCGCGCTGGGGCGGCCGTTGCATCAGGGCGACGCGGTAGAGTTCGGCGAAGATTTCAGTCAGCCACCACATGGTGGGTTCTTCCGTCGGTATCGAGGGAATTCCAGCCTGCGCGCAAGCGCAAGAGCTGACAAACGGCGTTATCTGACGCATTGTGTGAGCTGACATCACCCATGATGGGCGGAAGGAAATGAGCCGTCGCCTGCCTTCCCTGAACGCCCTGCGCGCCTTCGAATCCGCCGCCCGGCTGGGCAGCTTCAGCAAGGCGGCCGACGAGCTGCATGTGACCCATGGGGCGGTGAGCCGCCATGTCCGGTCACTGGAGGACCGTCTGGGCGTCCCGCTGTTCCGGCGGCTCCACAAGAAGGTGCTGCTGACGGAGGACGGGGCCGGGCTGCTGCCCGAACTGTCCGCCGCCTTCGACCGCATCGCCAGGGCGGCCGACGCGGTCGACCGGGAAACGCGGCGCATGGTCAGGGTCAGCGTGGAGCCGGCCTTTGCGGCCCGCTGGCTGGTGCCGCGCCTGGGCGGCTTCCGGCGCGACAATCCGGACATCATGATCGATATCGACCCGACCAACGCCCTGGCCGATTTTCGCAGCGATCCCGTGGACATCGCCATCCGTTACGGCTCCGGAACATGGACCGGGATCGACTGCCGGAAGCTGTGCGACATCGGCGTCTTTCCGGTCGCGAGCCCCCGGCTGGCGGCCGACATCGGGCGGCCGTCCGACCTTTCCCGCCACACGCTGCTGCATGACGAGACGCGCCGCTGGTGGGCGCAATGGCTGTCGGCGGCGGGCGCTCCGGCGGATGCGGCGGAGGAAGGGCCGATGTTCCGCGATGCGGGGCTGGTGCTGGACGCCGCGGCCGGGGACCAGGGGATCGCGCTGGGCGATGGCGTGCTGGCGGCCGCCGACCTCGCCGCCGGCCGGCTGGTCCGGCTGTTCGATCTGGAGCCCCTGCCCTGCCAGGCCTATTGGCTGGTCGGGCCGGAGGCAATTCCTGACCGGCCGCCGGTCGCCATGTTCAGGGGCTGGCTGATGAAGGAGATATCGTCCTAGGACTGGCGCGCCGCGATGGCCTCGGCCAGCGCGATCAGACGGGCGGCCTCCGCGACATGGAGGGCTTCCACCAGCCTGCCGTCGACAACAACGACGCCTTTTCCGGCAGCCATGGCCTCGGCATGGGCGTCGGCGATCCGGTGGCTGCGGGCGACATCGTCCGGCGACGGGGCGAAGGCGCGGTTGGCTTCCGCGATCGTCTTCGGGTGGATCAGGCTCTTGCCGTCGAAGCCCATCTCGGCCCCCTGGCGGCAGCTTTCAGCGAATCCCTCATCATCGTCGAGGTCCAGATGGACGCCGTCGATGATGGCGAGGCCATGGGCGCGCGCCGCCAGCAGGCAGAGGCCGAGCGATGTGACGAGCGGCAGGCGGTCCGGCGTGTGCGCCGCGTGCAGGTCCTTCGCCAGGTCCGACGTGCCCATGACCAGCGCCTCCAGGCGCGGGGAGGCGGCGATCTCACGAGAGTTCAGGACGCCGAGCGGCGTTTCGATCATGCACCAGAGGCGAAGCGTCTCCGGCGCGCCGACGGCGTGGAGCGCCTCTTCCGCCGACCGCACCATGTCGGCGCTCTCCACCTTCGGCAGCAGGATGGCGTCGGCGCCGGAGGTCGCGGCGGCGGTGAGATCGTCGCGGCCCCACGAACTGTCGAGACCGTTGATGCGGACGATCAGCTCCCGATGGCCATAGCCGCCTTCGGCCAGCGCCTCCAGGACCTGCCGCCGCGCCTCCTCCTTCGCGGCGGGCGCGACGGCATCCTCCAGATCCAGGATCAGCCCGTCGGCCGGCAGCGACCGACCCTTCTCCAAAGCCCGGCGGTTGGAGCCGGGCATGTAGAGGATCGATCGCCTCGGCCGGACATCCGACCGGACCGGGACTTCCACGGATGTCAGGCCGGCACCTTCAGGTGGCTTTCGACCAACGCCTCGGCGATCTGTACGGCGTTCAACGCCGCGCCCTTGCGCAGATTGTCGGAGACGACCCAGAGGGACAGCCCGTTCTCGACCGTCGGGTCCTCCCGCACGCGGCTGACATAGACCTGGTCGTCGCCGGCGCTCTCCACCGGCGTCACATAGCCCTCGTCGGCGCGATGGTCGATGACCGTGATGCCCGGCGCGTTCTTCAGCACGGCCCGCGCCTCCTCGGCGGAGATCGGGTTCTCGAACTCGATATTGATCGCCTCGGCATGGCCGATGAAGACCGGGACGCGGACGCAGGTCGCGGTAAGCTTGATCCTCGGGTCCAGGATCTTCTTGGTCTCGACCATCATCTTCCATTCCTCCTTGGTCGACCCGTCCTCCATGAACACGTCGATATGGGGAATGACGTTGAAGGCGATCTGCTTGGTGAACTTCTCCTTCGCCGGAGGATCGTTCACATAGATGCCCTTGGTCTGGTTGAACAGCTCGTCCATCCCGTCGCGCCCGGCGCCGGAGACCGACTGGTAGGTCGCGACCACGACCCGCCGGATGGTCGCCAGATCGTGCAGCGGCTTCAGCGCCACGACCATCTGGATGGTCGAGCAGTTGGGGTTGGCGATGATGTTCTTCCGGCCGTAATCGGCCAGATGGTGGGGGTTGACCTCCGGCACCACCAGCGGCACCTCCGGGTCCATCCGGAAATGGGAGGTGTTGTCGATCACCACGCAGCCGGCCTTGGCGGCGCGCGGGCTGTGGATCGCGGAGACCTTCGCCCCCGGCGAGGAGAGCGCGATGTCGCAGCCGGTGAAGTCGAAAGTCTCCAGGTCCCGGACCTTCAGGATTTCATCCTCGCCGAACGAGACTTCCCGCCCGACCGATTTTGCCGACGCCAGCGCCACCACGTCGTCGGCGGGAAACTCCCGCTCCGCCAGGATCTGAAGGATTTCGTGCCCGACATTGCCGGTGGCGCCGATCACCGCGACCTTGTAGCCCATGATTTTCCTCGTTCCGGAGTACCGTTCCGTCTCAGGCGGACCTAAGCCCGACCGGCAACAAATGCAAGCGCGGATTTATCGGGTCTGGAGCGCCCGGCGGCGACTCAGGAGGCCGGAGGCGTCGCCAGCGCGTCGAACGCCTCGCCCTTGAACTCGATCGTCGGATCGATATCGGCGACGCCGCCCAGCGCGCCATAGAAGGATTGGGCGGCGTGGTTGTCGGGCTTCACCTGAAGGGCGACCCAGCTTCCGCCTTGCGCCCTGGCCGCGCGCGCCACCGCCCCCAGCAACTTCCGTCCCAACCCCTTCTCCCGAAAGTCGGGTGCGACGTAGAGGTCGAGGACCCGGCGGCCCACCGCGCCCATCTGGGTGTCGAACCCGCCATGGTGCAGGGCGTATCCGACCGGCTGACCGTCGGCCTCCGCGACCACCGCGGCGAAGGCGGCTTCCGGTCCGAAACCGTGCTGGCGGAACATGTCGGCCGTGAAGGCCGGCGGGGATGCGCCCTCGGCGGCCGACAGCTCCGCGCACAGCCGGGCCACCGCCTCGGCATCTTCCGGCCGTCCGGCCCTGATCGCGATCTCGCTCATGGCGTCCTCCTCCCCAAGGTCTAGGGACGGTAACCGCCGTGACGCGGGAATCGTTGCGCCCGCGACTCTATCGCGCCAGCGAATCCAGCGCTTTCAGCACATGGTCGCCCATGCCGGAGGTGGAGACCTTCGCCGTCTCCGCGCTGGCGATGTCGCCGGTGCGGACGCCGTCATCCAGCACCCGCCGGATCGCCTTCTCGATCAGGTCGGCGTCGTCGCCCATGTCGAAGGAGTAGCGCAGCATCATCGCGAAGCTGAGCAGGGTGGCGATCGGGTTGGCGACGTTCTTCCCCGCGATGTCGGGGGCGGAGCCGTGGACCGGCTCATAGAGCGCCTTCCGCTTGCCCGTCGCGTCGGTCGCGCCCAGCGAGGCGGAGGGCAGCATGCCCAACGACCCGGTCAGCATCGCCGCCTCATCGGACAGCATGTCGCCGAACAGATTGTCGGTGACGATGACGTCGAACTGCTTGGGATAGCGGACGAGCTGCATCGCGCAATTGTCGGCCAGCATGTGGCTCAGCTCGACATCGGCGAACTTCTCCTTGTGCAGCTTCGTCACCTCCTCCCGCCACAGCCGGCCGGATTCCATGACGTTCATCTTCTCGACCGAGCAGACCTTGTTGGACCGCTTGCGGGCGAGGTCGAACGCCACGGCGGCGACGCGGTGGATCTCCGACGTCGTGTAGACCTGGGTGTTGACGCCCTTCCGCTGCCCGTCCGGCAGGTTGAAGATTCCGCGCGGCTCGCCGAAATAGACGCCGCCGGTGAGTTCGCGGACGATCAGTATGTCCAGCCCCTCGACCACCTCCCGCTTCAGCGTGGAATGGTCCGCCAGCGCCGGGAAGACGATCGCCGGCCGCAAATTGGCGAACAGCTCCATATCCTTGCGCAGCCTGAGAAGGCCCGCCTCCGGCCGGATCGCGAAATCGACGGCGTCCCATTTCGGCCCGCCGACCGCGCCCAGCAGGACCGCGTCGGCTTCCATCGCGTCGGCCATCGTCTCGTCGGTCAGCGGCGAGTCGTTCTTGTCGATGGAGCAGCCGCCGACCAGCCCCTCCTTCAGGTCGAAGCCGACCGCGCGGTTCTTCGCCATCCAGTCGGCGACGCGGCGGACCTGGGCCACGACCTCCGGCCCGATCCCGTCGCCGGGCAGCAGAAGCAGCGTCTTGTTCGAAGGCATCGGAAAGCTCTTTCCTGTCGGGTAGGGAGAATGGTGGTCAGCCGATCAGCCAGGGCCGATCCTGCTTCAGCTTCGTCTCATAGGAATCGATGTCGCCGGCATGGCCCAGCGTCAGCCCGATATCGTCCAGCCCGTTCAGCAGGCAGTGCTTGCGGAACGGATCGACTTCGAAGGTGATCTTGCCGCCGTCGGGGCCGGTGATCTCCTGCTTCTCCAGGTCGATGGAGACGATCGCGTTGGCGCCGCGCTCGGCATCGTCCATCAGCAGGTCCACCTGCTCCTGCGGCAGCACGATCGGCAGGATGCCGTTCTTGAAGCAGTTATTGTAGAAGATGTCGGCGAAGGACGGCGCGATGACGCAGCGGATGCCGAAATCCAGCAGCGCCCATGGCGCGTGCTCGCGGGACGAGCCGCAGCCGAAATTCTCCCCCGCCACCAGGATCTGCGCCTTCTGGTAGGCCGGCTCGTCCAGCACGAAATCGACCTTGCGGCCCTCATTGTCGGTCCGAAGCTCGTAGAACAGCCCCTCCTTCAGCCCCGTCCGCTTGATCGTCTTCAGGAACTGCTTGGGGATGATCATGTCGGTATCGACATTGCTCATCGGCAGCGGCGCTGCGACGCCGGTCAGCGTGGTGAAGGGTTGCATCGGCAGGACGCTCCTGGTTCGGGCGCTGGGAAGGACGCCTGTTTGTGCCACAATGGCGGCTGAACCTTAAGGGCGTAATTGTCCCCGCCGGCGCGGCGCAATTGCCGAGCGACGGGGGCAATCAGCTTTTCAGCCGCCAGCCCGACCGGAGGATCGCGCCGCAGCCGGCCCAGAGCGCGACGATGAGGACCAGCATGACCGCGACCGACCGGCCGACCGGCACCGAATGGATGCCCAGCGTCGCCGCCCGGAAGCCGTCGATCACATAGAAGGCCGGGTTGGCCTGGACGATCAGCGTCAGCGGCCCCGGCAGCGCCTCGATCGGCGCGAACAGGCCGGAAAGGAAGGTCAGCGGGATGAAGAAGAAGCCGAAGAAGGCCGAGACATGGTCCCATTTCATCGCCCAGATCCCGGCCATGATGCCGATCAGCGACAGCATCAGCGCCCCGCCGACGGCGAAGAGGAGGAAGAGGGGCGGGTTCAGGATCGTCAGGTCGAAGAAGAGAAGCGCCGCCAGCACCACCGGCAGCCCGGTGACCAGGCCGGCGCTGGCGCCCGCCAAGGCATAGGCCGCGGCGATCTCCCCCGGCGTCAGGGGGGCGGTCAGTATGTCGCTGATGATCCCTTCCATCTTGTCGTAGACGATGCTGGAGACCGTCGTCTCCCCCGCGCGCGTCAGGATGGAGAACAGCACCAGCCCCGGCAGGATGAAGGCCATGACGGCCGCGCCCTCCGGCGTCTCCCGGTCCGGCCCCAGCGCGAAGGCGAAGACGGCCAGATACATCACGGTCGCGAAGCCCGACGCGGCGATCGTCTCCAGCCATTCCTTGAAGAAGCGGCGCATCTCCCGCCGGTAGAGCGTGGCGAGTCCGCCCCAATGGACGCGGCCGAGACGCCTCGGCGGGCGAGGCGCCGCGACCGGTGTCATGCCTTCAACTTGTATCCCGTGGCCAGCATGCGCAGGACCAGCGCCCACAGGGCGATGTTGGCCGCCGCCATGACGATAAGGCCGACCGCCAGCGTCCCGTCGCTCTGCCCGATGAAGCCGTAGCGGAAGCCGTCGATCATGTAGAAGAACGGGTTCAGATGGGCCACGATCTGCCAGCTCTCAGGCAGGCGGTCGATCGTGTAGAAGGTGCCCGACAGGAAGGCCAGCGGCGTCACCACGAAGTTCGTTACGGCGGCGATATGGTCGAACTTCTCGCTCCATATGCCGCCGATGATGCCCAGCAGCGACAGCAGCATGGCGGCGGCGATGCCGTGATAGAGGATGAAGAAGGGGCTGTGCAGCCCGACCGGCACGAAGATCCGGATGGCGATATAGGTCACGACGCCGACCAGGATGCCGCGCGTCACGCCGCCGCCGACATAGGCCAGCGCCAGCTCCCATCCCGCGAGCGGCGGCATCAGCACGTCGACGATGTTGCCCTGGACCTTCGAGATCATGACCGAGGAGGATGTGTTGGCGAAGGCGTTCTGGACCATCGACATCATGATCAGGCCCGGCGCCAGGAACTCAAGGAACGGCACGTCGCCGGCCATCCGGACGATGCCGCCCAGCGCCAGGGCGAAGATCGTGTAGAACAGAAGGGTGGTGATGACCGGCGCGGCGATCGTCTGGGTATAGACCTTGAGGAACCGGAAGACTTCCTTCTGATAGAGGGTCTTCAAGCCCACCCAGTTGACGGGGCCGAGCATACGGGGACGGGGAGCGGGATGGCTGATCATGGGCCTGATCTGGATCGGGGAAGCGGCGGGACAATAGACGGCGGGCAGCGACCGCGCAAACCCGGAGCGCGCGCGTCGGGGCCGCGAAAGGCGACCGCGCGGTATCTGCAGAACGCCGCCCTATACTATCTCCAGCGCTACGCGACCTCCGCCGCCAATTTACGGCGGGTGCTGATGGGCAAGGTCGACCGCTCCGCCCGCGCCCATGGAACGAATGCGGAGGAAGGGGCGCGGCTGGTCGACGGGCTGATCGAGCGGTACCGGGAGGTCGGGCTGCTGGACGATGCCGTCTACGCCGCCGGACGCACCCGCTCGCTCAACCGCCGGGGCGACAGCCCGCGCCTCATCCGCGCCAAGCTGGCGCGCAAGGGCGTGACGGGCGAGGATGTCGACCGCGCGCTTGCAGAGCTTGCCGAAGATGTCGGCGATCCGACGCGGGTGGCGGCCGTCGCGCTGGCGAAACGCCGCCGCCTCGGCCCCTTCCGGCCGCCCTACGCCCGCGCCGCCTTCCGCAACAAGGACATGGCCGCCATGGCCCGCGCCGGCTTCCCCTACCAGGTCGCCCGCGAGGTCATCGACGCGGAAAGCGCCGATGACCTTCTGACGCTCTCCGGTTAGGCCGACACTTTCCTTTCGACCGGCACCGAAAGTTCCCTGTCCGCCTCCGCGATCTCCGCGACGATCTGGGAGATTACCGGCCGGCGGCCGACGCGGCCGTACCAGGCGGCGATAGCGGGATGGTCCGAGAGCGGCGGACCGGCCAGCCGTTCGGAATAGAGAATCGTCATGAAGGTGGCGATGTCGGCCGCCGAAAAGCTGTCGAGGAAGAATTCACGGCCTTCCAGCCTGCGGTCCAGGCCGGCGAACAGTTCGGCGATCTTTCCTTCGGCCTGGATCGCCGCTGAATCCTCCGCCGCGCGGCGGTCGGGGTCGGCGGTGCGCGGACCGTTGCGGTGCATCAGTTCGCGCACCGGCGCCAGCAGCACCTCGTCCGCGAACAGCTCCTGAAGGCGGCACAAGGCCCGCTCCTTCGGCGCGGTGGGGTAGAGCGCGGGCGTCGGCCAGGCATCCTCCAGATATTCCAGGATGATTGTCGAATCGTAGAGGGTGAGGTCGCCGTCGACCAGCACCGGCACCTGCCCCTTGGGGTTGGCCGCCAGCACGTCGGGATGCTTGGGGCTATAGCCCTTCTCCTGGGTGAACGGGACAACCACCCGCTCGAACGCCAGCCCCTTCTCACCCAGCGCGATCTCGATCTTCCGGGCGAACAGGCTCAGCCGGGCCGTATAGAGCTTCATTGCAATCCCTCTCTGAGAAACGCGGAGAACGGCGAGCCGCCTATGAACCTGAGGGCAGCGCATAGGCGATTATGGCGTCGCCGGCCGCCGTTCCGGTGGAGCCATGGCCACCGGCGACGACGACCAGGTATTGACGACCATCCGCCCCAAGATAGGTCGAAGGCGTGGCCTGCCCGCCGGCGGGAAGCCGGGCGCGCCATATCTCCTCGCCCGTCTGCAGATCGTAGCCGCGTACGTAGTAGTCGAGGGTTCCGCTGAGGAACGCGACGCCGCCCCCGGTGACGATGGGCCCGCCGATGCCCGGAACGCCCATCTCGAACGGCAGCGGTACGGGCGACAGGTCGCGCACGGTTCCGTTGACGTGCTTGTAGACGGTTTCGCCGGTCCTGAGATCTACGCCCGCGATGTAGCCCCATGGCGGTCCCTGACAGGGCAATCCGATTCGGGACATGAACGCGCCGATCTCGACCGCGTACGGAGCGCCGAAATTCTCGTTGAAGACCGGGTCGCCTGCTTCGGTAACGACCCGCGTCAGCGGATCCTCGCGCGGAACCAGCTTGACCGTGAAGGCCAGATAGACCGGCATGGCGAACATCACGTCCCGATTGGGATCGACGGCCACCGCGCCCCAGTTGAACGTGCCGAAATTGCCCGGATAGACGATCGTTCCATTGGTCGAGGGCGGCGTATAGCGGCCGCGATAATTGTGCTGGTGGAACGCGATCCGGCATGCAAGCTGGTCGAGCGGGGTCGCTCCCCACATGTCCGCTCCGGTGAGCGGCTCCGGATTGAAGGATATGGTCGAGACCGGCTGGGTCGGCGCCGTCGTTTCGCCTTCCACAGCGCCTTCCTGCGGGACCGGGACCCCCTCGACCGGCAGGGCCGGCTCCCCGGTCTCCCGGTTGAGCACGAAGATTTCGCCCTGCTTGGTCGCCGCGACCAGAGCCGGAACGGTCTGGCCGTCGATGGTCAGATCGATGAGGCTCGGCTGCGCGGGAGCGTCGTAATCCCAGATGTCGTGATGGGCCATCTGATAACCCCATGCGACCTCCCCGGTATCGGCGTCGAGGGCGAGAATCGACGAAGAAAACCTTTCAACGTCAGGCCCGCGGTCGCCGCCATACTGGTCGGGCGATTCATTGCCCATGGGCAGGTAGACGAGCCCGAGGTCCGGATCGTAGCTCGACACGCTCCACGAGTTGGGCGCGTTTTCGGAATAGGTCTCGCCATTGGCGATCGGTTCCGTGGCCTGCGGATTCTTGCTGTCGAAATTCCACACCAGCTCGCCGGTGAACGCGTCATAGGCGCGGATCACGCCCGATGGCGAGGTGACGGACGCATTGTCGTTCACCGCCCCGCCGATAATGATCAGCCGGTCTGTCGCGACCGCCGGCGAGGTCGAATAGACCGAGCCGGGGGTGACGTTTGGCATGTTGGCCCAGAGGTTCACCGTGCCGTCCTCGCCGCCGAAGCCGGGGCAGATTTCGCCGGTTTCGGCGCTGAGCGAGATCAGCCGCCCGTCGGAGGTCGACACGAAGACCCGGCGGACGCATTCCGGCCCGCCGGCGCCGGCCTCGCCCGGCGGCTCGCGATCGATGTCGGGATTCGGCTCGTCGATCGTCGCCTGTTCGGTCACGACGTTCTGCGGCTCGCCGGCCGCCTCCGTGGTGACCTCGGCGGCGCTCAACTCGACCCGGTCGACGGCCGTGGCCGCCGGTGAGGGCTCTTCTTCGACCGTCGCGTCGCTCCCGTCGAAATAGGTGACGCCACGACAGGTCATGTGCTGGGTCGTCGTGGTCGGCGGTTGTTTCAGCAGCGGGTCGAAGCGCCATATCTCCTCGCCCGTGATCGGGTCGAGGGCGATCACGATGCTGTGGGGCGTGCAGATGTACAATCTGTCGTCGACCATCAAAGGGGTGACTTCGTAGGTCGTCTCCACCGGATCGTCGGGGCCGCGCACATCGCCCGTGTGATAGGTCCAGGCCACCCCCAGGCCAGCGACGTTCTCCGGCGTGATCTCCGTCAGCGGGGAATAGCGCCTGCCCGCCGACGTGCGCCCATAGGCTGCCCATTCGCCGTCGGGAACGCCGGTTTCCAGATCTTCGGTCGCTGCCATGCGTTCGTCCTCGAACGCGCCGACGATTTCGTTCGGGTTCTGGAACATGGCGTAGACGCCCACGGCCGCGCAGATCGCCAGAGAGGCGGCGAGAACGCCGGCGTTGACGCCATAGCCGGCCTTCGGTTCCGGTGGCTTGCGCATCGCCCTGACCATCGGCGGCATCAACAGAAGGACGCCGATCACCAGCAGCAGGCTGCCGCGCGCCGACAGCGCCCACCAATCGAAACCCGACTCCCACACGGCCCATGCCAGCGTCACGATCATGGTCGCGCCATAGAGCGCCAGACCGGCCGGCCGGCGCACCGTCAGCAGAATGGCGGAAACGACAAGCGCCACACCGAGGGCGATGTAGAACCAGGACCCACCAAGCGTCGCCAACCAGACGCCGCCAGCGCCCAGCAGCAATCCGATGAGAAATACAATAATGGAGAGAGCAATCCTGTACATATCGCCACCTTCAGCAGACGTACGATAACCGTACGAGCCATCGGAACCGGTCGACCATGAGTCCGCCCGCGGCCATTCCGGATGTCGCTGCGACGCCTGATTTCCCAACGGCGGAGCGGTGGGATTGTTCCGCAAGCGGTCCAACGGCGCTCGGGTCAATCGCGGCGGAAGATTCCGACCAGTTCGACATGGGCCGACCAGACGAACTGGTCGACCGGAACCACCTTCTCCAGCCGATACCCGCCATCCGCCAGCGTGCGGGCGTCGCGGGCGAAGCTGGCGGGGTTGCAGGAAATTCCGACGATCAGCGGAACCCCGCTTTCGGCGATCCGGGCGGCCTGCTCGCGCGCGCCGGCGCGGGGCGGGTCGAAGAGGATCGCCTGGGCGTCGCCGAATTCCGCCGGCTCCAGCGGGTCGCGGAAAAGGTCGCGGGCGGCAGCGGAGATGCGGGCCGTGCGGTCGGAAAAGCGCGCCGCGCGGTCCAGCGCCGCGATCGCGACGGGATCGGAATCGAAGGCCCTGACGATGGCGCGGCGGGCGAGCGGCAGGGCGAAGGTGCCGATGCCTGAGAAAAGATCGACGATGGACGAGGCCTCGACGGTCGCCTCCCGCACCAGATCCAGCAGCGTCGCCTCCCCTTCCCGGCTGGCCTGGAGGAAGCCGCCGGGCGGCGCGATCACGGGCACGCCATCGAACGTCACGATGCCGTCACGGCGATGGGCGATCGGCTCCGGCGCACCGCTTCCGGCCGCCCAGGACAGGCGGGCGAGATCGGAGCTCTCGGCAAAGGCGGCGAGATCCAGCCTTCCGTCCAGGTCGGGGTCGCGGCCGGCGCGGATGGTGACGTCCAGCCCGTCATCCAGCAGCGCCACGGCGATATCGGCCGGCTCTCCCTCCCGCAAGGCCGCCGCCAGCGCGTCGCGCAGGCGGGGCAGCAGCGCCGTGATCTCCGGCCGCAGCACGTGGCAGGCCTCCAGATCGATCAGACGGGTGGAGCCGCGCTCGTTGAAGCCCAGGAAGACGCCCTTGCGGCCGCGCCTCGCGCTGAAGACGGCGCGGCGGCGCGATGCCGGCGGGGTGCGGCGCAAGGCCGCGACCGGCGTTTCATCCAGCCCCCGATGGGCAAGGGCGGAGACGACGAGGCCGCGCTTCCAGGCGGCGTAGGACTCGTCCTCCAGATGCTGGACCGTGCAGCCGCCGCAGGCCCCGAAATGGAGGCAGGGCGCATCCTGCCGA
Source organism: Inquilinus sp. CAU 1745 (assembly GCF_039839375.1). NCBI lineage: Bacteria > Pseudomonadati > Pseudomonadota > Alphaproteobacteria > Rhodospirillales > Rhodospirillaceae > Inquilinus > Inquilinus sp. CAU 1745. The sequence continues at coordinate 16,808 of NZ_JBDOQU010000022.1, read as the reverse complement.
TGGGGACCGGAGGAGACCAGCTCCAGAAGCTGCGCCGGTACGCCGTCGGCCCGCGCCGGCTCCAGCCGGACCCGTACCCGTACCCGTACCCGGTCGCCCGGCGCGGAGAAAGGGACGAAGATCTTCCGTCCCTCCAGCGCGCCGATGCCGTCGCCGCGGGCGCCCAGGCTTTCGATGGAGAGCGCGGCCTCCCTCTGCCGGCTGCCGGCGGAAGGTTTCCTCGCCCGGTCGGCGCGGGATCCGCCCCGGCGTCGCGCTTTCATCGTCATGGCGCGGAGACTTGCCACGCCGCTGCGGCGGGGGCAAGGTCCCTCGCCAACGGCCGGACCCCCTTTGGTCCGCTCATCTCGGGGAAGAAGAATGGTGGATCTGGCGGCCGTCATCGGCCGGGTAAAGGGAATGTTCAAGGAGCCGGAGGCGACGCTGGCGGCCCATGCCGATCCCGCGCCGCCCTGGACGATCGCGCTCAGGGAGCATGCACTGCCGGTGGTCGCCGGCTGCGCCGCGATCTCCAGCGTCGTGCTGCTGCTGATCCTGGGTTTCAGCGGCGTTCAGGGCGGGCCGGGGCTGGATCTGGTCGTCATCCAGTTCCTGCTGCGCGTCGTCCTCAACCTCATGACCATCTTCCTGTTCGCCGCCGTGGTGATGGTCTTCTCCGGCATGTTCGGCGGCGCGTCGGACTTCAACAGCAGCTATGTGCTGGTCGCGCTGGGGCTGACGCCGATGTTCGTGGCGGAGCTGGTGGCCCCGATCCCGGCGCTGGGCATCGCCGCGGCGTTCGGCGGGCTGATCTATTCGATGATCATCCTCTATCGCGGCGTCTCGATCGTGCTGAGAGTGCCCCAGCAGAACCGGGCAAAACATTTCGCCCTGACGCTGGCGACACTGCTGTTCCTGGGCATGATCCTGGTGATGGCGGCCGCGCCCTTCCTGCTGGGCGGCGTCCCCGGCTGAGGCGGCTGGCGAATAATGACGCCCGGCACGGTCCCCGCCGCCCCCACCGCCGTCATGCCGGACTCCGATCCGGCATCCATACGGTGCCGAAGTCGGCCCCGCCCGCGCCCGGCTCATCGCTGTCGGTGAAGCGTCGCCGTCCCATGGATCCCGGCTCGGGGGCCGGGATGACCGTGAGGGGGGCAACCTCACGCCCTTCGGTTCCGTGCGCCGGAATGACGACAAATGAAGTTCAAAGGAAGGCCGACAGCCGCGCCTTCTGCCCGTCATCCAGCTTCTTCGGCCGCCGGGTCGAAAGGTCGAACAGCACGCTCACCGTCTCCGCCGTTGCGATGCAGGATTCTCCGACGAAGACTGCCTGTACGTAGGTGAAGGAACTGCCGCCGATCCTGGTGACGCGGGAGCCGACCTCAAGCAGGTTCGGATAGGTCAGCTCCTTCAGGAAGTCGATCAACAGCTTCGCGACCACGGTCGCCTCGCCCGGCTTCCCGTCATGCAGCTTCGCTTCCCGGAAGAGGCCGAGCCGCCCGGTCTCGAAATAAACGCCGATCGCGTTGTTGTTGGCGTGGCCCAACGGGTCCAGGTCGGAGAAACGCATCCGTTCGTCGGTCCATTGGGGGTAGGAGGCGCGCGCGGCGGGTTCGAAAGTCATGAGGTCGTCCGTCAAAGGTCGGGATATCGGCCGTCCGGATAGCCGATTTCGCCGTGCCGCGATAGCGCAGGAGATGCCGGTCCCACGCCGGCCTTTCGGGAAGCGGCCGGATTGGAGTAGGTTTCGCGCCCCCTGCATGCCAAGGACCTCAAAGCCGCATCATGATCAAGACCATCGCCTTCGATGGCGACGACACGCTCTGGCACAATGAGCGGATATTCTCCATGACCCAGGAGAAGTTCCGGGCCCTGATCCGGTCCTACGTGCCGGAGGGGGAGATCGACGACCGGTTGCAGCGGACGGAGATCGAGAATCTCCGCATCTTCGGCTACGGCATCAAGGGTTTCACCCTGTCGATGGTCGAAACCGCGATCGCGCTGACGGACGGGCGGATCACGGCCCGCGACATCCAGGCCATCATCGGGTTCGGGCGCGAAATGCTGGAACACCCGGTCGAGCTGCTGGACGATGTCCGGGAGACCGTGGAGGCGCTGAAGGACCGCTACCGGCTGATCATCATCACCAAGGGCGATCTGTTCGACCAGGAAAGCAAGGTCGCGCGGTCGGGGCTGGCCGACCTGTTCTGGCGGGTGGAGATCGTCTCGGAGAAGGATGCCGCCACCTATGGAAGCATCCTGAAGCGCCACGACATCGCGCCGTCGGAATTCCTGATGATCGGCAATTCGGTGCGGTCGGACGTGCTGCCGGTGCTGGAGATCGGCGCGCGGGCGGTCCACCTGCCCTACGAGCTTACATGGGTCCATGAGGTGGTGACGCCGTCGGCGGCCGGCGACGGCTTCCCGGTCCTGGAGCGGATGGCCGATTTCCCGGCGCTGGTCGCGCGGCTGGACCAGCTGGCCCCGGCATCGTGACGGAGATCGTCATCAGCGCGGCGATCGCCTTCCTGGTCACCATCGACCCGGTCGGGCTGGGGCCGATGTTCGCCGGGCTGACGCGCACCGCCAGCCGGGCGCGCAAGCGGCGGATGGCGGTCAAGGGCACGCTGATCGGGGCTGGCATCCTGTTCTTCTTCGCGCTGGTGGGGGAGACGCTGATGGACGCGCTGGGCATCAGCTTCGCCGCGCTCAGGATCGGCGGCGGCATCCTTCTGCTGCTGCTGGCGATCGACATGATCTTCGCCCGGCCATCGGGCCTGCGATCGATGACGGAGCCGGAGACGGAGGAGGCCGGCCACAAGGACGACATCTCCGTCTTTCCGGTCGCGATCCCGCTGATCGCCGGACCGGGCGCGATCACCACGGCAATGCTGTTCATGGGCCAGGCCAGGGGCGATCTGGCCATTCAGGCGGCGGTGCTGGGCGTTCTGGCGCTGGTGCTGGCGGCGACGCTGATCGTCCTCCTGTTCGCTGTGGAGATCACCCGCGTCCTGGGCATCACCGGCATCAACGTCATGAACCGGCTGTTGGGTATCCTGCTGACGGCGCTGGCCTGTCAGTTCGTGCTGGACGGGCTGGCCGCCAGCGGCCTTACGGGGGCGGCTACGCCAGGGTGAACAGCTCCCTCGGCGTGGCCAGGCCGCGCAGGGTCTGGGGGCCCAGGCAGCGGAAGCGGCCGGTATCGCCGACGGCGTCGATGAAGGGGCGGGAGATGACCACGCCGCAATCCAGCGGCGTGCAGAGGTTCTCCATGCGGCTGGCCTCGTTGACGGCCGGGCCGATGACGGTGAAATCCAGCCGGCTCCGGCTGCCGACATTGCCGTACATCACCTCCCCGACATGGAGCGCCACGTCCAGCGCCATGCCGGCGCCGTTCTCGCGCGCGGCGTTCAGCTTCGCCACCCGCGCCTGGGCCTCCATCGCCGCCTCCAGCGCCGCGCGGCAGACCGCGGAGGGATCCGCGCCGTCGAGCGCGAAGGTCGCCAGCATGCCGTCGCCCATGAATTTCAGCACCTGCCCGCCGACTTCGTCCACCGGGGCCGCCATGGCGTCCAGATAATCGTCCAGCATCAGGACGAGCCGGTCGCGCGGCATCACGTCGGCCAGACTGGTGAAGCCGCGAAGATCGGCGAACAGGATGGCGGCGTTGATGGTCTGGGCCATGCCCCGCCGGATCTGCCCTTCCAGGACGCGCAAGCCCGGATCGCGTCCCAGATAGGTCGTCAGTATGGTCTGGGAGACGCGCTTGAAGATCGCGACCTTGGCGACCAGCCCCAGGGGTCGCCAGAGCGCCCGCAGCGTCTCGACGTCATAATCGGAAAATCCGTCGGGATCGTCGGTGGCCATGGAGACGACGACGCCGCTGCCGGTTTCGCTGGTGCCGGTCTCGCCGTCCGGCGTCTCTCCGAAGCCGACGGTAAGCGCGATATAGTCGGTCATGCCCTGCGCCGCCAGTTCCGCGAAGACCGGGAACCGCGCCTGTTCCGCCGGATCGCGGAGATCGCAATGCATCATGTCCAGCTTGTGGGACACCGCGTAGTAGAGCGGGCTGCGCCGCCAGACCTCGTCGCTGGAATCATGGGGGAATTCCTCCGACACGAAGTCCTGATCCCGATACCAGGTGCGGCTGAACGCGCCATAGTCGGGGTGGAGTATGGTGCCGGAAAGATGGAACCGGGCGATTGCCATGCCATCGGCCGTCAGCCTTTCCACCAGCGGCGGCAGAAGGTCCTCCAGCGTGCGGCCGCGCAGGCCCTGATCGAGCAGCCAGTCGACCAGCGAAGATGCGCCATTTCCGCTCGTTTCTCCGGTGGTTTCTCCGGTCATGGGGCCTCGCGGCTCAGGCCGCGTTCGGCCAGCTCTTCCAGATAGGCCTTCCATATCTCCTTCTGGCGGTCGCCGAGGCCGTGAAGATAGGTCCATGAGAAAATTCCCGTATCGTGCCCGTCATCGAAACGTATGCGCACGGCGTAGCGGCCGACCGGCTCCAGCGCAGTGATGCCGACCCCGGCTTTGCCGAAGACGATCTGCTTCTGTCCCGGCCCGTGTCCCTGCACCTCGGCCGAAGGACTTTCGACCCGCAGCAGCTCGGCCGGCAGGGAAAAGGAGCTTCCATCGTCGAAATCGATCTCGAGCCGCCTTTCGGCCTGCTTCAGCCGAAGCTCCGTCGGCCAATGGCGGGTCTCGAAACCGCCGCCGCTCTCCGGCCCGCCCGTCTTATCGCTGCGCGTCGGCATCCAGCGGCCTCGCCTCGTCGACCAGCATGATCGGGATGCCGTCGCGGATCGGGTAGGCCAGCCGCGCCTGGTCGCTGATCAGCTCCTGCGCGTCGGGATCGTAGCGCAACGGGGCCTTGGTCAGCGGACAGACCAGGATCTCCAAGAGCTTCGGATCGACGCCGGCGCGGGCGGCGGGACCGCGTGCCGGAGCGGGAGAAACTGGGCCGTCGGCTGGCTTGTCTGACATAGGGGCGCTCGCTTCGTTGGATTCGGGGAGCCAGAAACTATGTGGCGACGGGTTCGCTGAATGCTAGTGCCGGGATTCGCCGCCGGGTTCGGGGCCGGATTCGGGCGTCAGCACCGCCATCTCGATCAGGCTGACGACCAGCTCCGCCCGGTCGGCGGGCGTCGGCGCTTCAAGCAGGGCCTGCTTCTCCGGCGGGTCGAACGGGCAGATCATGGCCAGCGAGGTGACCAGCCGCTCGTCCGGCGTGTCCTTGATCGCCTCCCAGTTGGCGGAGATGCCGTGCCGCCGGAAATAGACCCCCAGCGCGGCGTCCAGCCGGGCCCGGTCCAGCCCGCATCCCCCGCCTTCCATATCGCACCCCTTCATGTCGTCCCGGAATGCCGACCAGTCGCTCTCCACCCGGCGGTAGCCCCGCGTCGTCGCCAGCTCCGCCCCGGCGTGGAAGCGGCAGATGCCGGTCAGCGTGATCAGGTAACGGCCGTCATCGGTCTCGTCGAAGGAGGTGATCCGCCCGGCGCAGCCCAACGGATAGATCTCCGGCGCGGCCGCTCCGCTGTCCGGCGTCGTCGGCTGGACCATCCCGATCATGCGGTCCGAGGACAGCGCGTCATCGACCATCGCGATATAGCGCGGCTCGAAGATATTGAGCGGCAGCAGCCCTCGCGGCAATAGCAGCACCCCGGCCAGCGGGAAGATCGGGATCGACGGGCTCAGCCGGTCGAAGGTCGGGAAGAACGGGCTCTGGCTCATGTGGTTCCGGGTGTCGGGTCTCCGGCGTTCTGGAGGTCAGGAGAAGAGCAGGGAGGACAGCCTGCGGCGGGACTGGACCGTCAGCTTGTCGGTCTGGCCGAACGCCTCGAACAGCTTCAGGAGCTGTACGCGCGCCGCGCCCTCGTTCCATTCCCGGTCGCGCCGGATGATCTCCAGCAGCGCGTCGACCGCGTCCTCCCGCCGGCCGGCCCCGTAGGCCGCCATGGCGAGGTCGAACCGCGCCTGATGATCGTCCGGCTCGCGGGCCAGCCGGTCGGTCAGCTCCGGCAGCCGCGCGTCCGCGCCGGCGGTCTGGGCCGCGAGGTCAAGCTGCGTGCGGACGGACTGGATCTCAGGCTTGGCCAGCAGTTCCGGCGCCAGCGCGTCGAGGAATTCCGATGCGCGGTCGGGCTGGCCCAGCGCGATCATGCAGCGGGCGAGGCCGGCCAGCGCCGTCGCGTTCTCCGGCTCGATCTCCAGGATCTGCTGATAGATGGCCCCGGCCGTCTGGACATCGCCCCCCTCCAGCGCCGCCTTGGCCTGATCCAGCGCCGCCGCCAGATCGTCCGCTCCGCCGTCGCCGGTCATGGCGATCAGCTTGTCGATGAAGCTCTTGATCTGGCTTTCCGGCAGCGCGCCGACGAACCCGTCGACCGGCCGGCCCTGGAAGAAGGCGTAGACGGCGGGGATCGACTGGACGCGCATCTGCGCCGCCAGCGCCTGGTTCTGCGGGTTGGCCTCGATATCCAGCTTGACCAGCTTCACCTTGCCGCGGGCGGCGCGCACCGCCTTCTCGATCAGCGGCCCCAGCGTCTTGCAGGGCCCGCACCATGGCGCCCAGAAATCGACGATGATCGGCGTGGTCATGGACGCCTCGATCACGTCGGCGCTGAAGGAGGCGGCGTCGGTGTCCTTGACGAGGTCGGCCGGGGCCGCGGCGGCGGTCAGGTTAAGTTCCATGGGGGCGTCTTTCGTCGATTGCCAATTGAGATGGACCCGGAAGGCGCGTCGGCAAGCCGGGATCAGCCGGCCGCCGCCTCGTCCAGATCGACGGTCCGAGGATCGTGGCCGCAGGCCCTGATGAACCGCACCAGATCCTCGCGGTTGATCGCACAGGTGATGTGGTTGACCAGCGGGTGATAGTGAAGGGTTTCGTTCGCCGCCATCATGCCGGCGTCCAGGATGACGGTCACGCTGGCGTCCGGATCGTTGATCAGGGCGAAGGGCGTCACCGACCCCGGGCGCACACCCAGGGTCGACCACAGCCGTTCGGGCGATCCGAAGGAGAAGCGGCCCGCGCCCAGCCGCGGCGCCAGCGCCTTAAGGTCCACCACGCGATCCTCGTCGCAGACGATCAGCCAGGGCCGGCCCTTCTTGTCGCGCAGGAACAGGTTCTTGCAATGCCCGCCGGGCAGCAGGCCGCGCAGGTGCTTGGAATCCTCCACCGTGAACAGCGGCTCATGCTCGTGGGCGGAGATTTCGATGCCCAGCTCAGCGAAGCGCCGGAACAGGTCTTCCGGCGTGGTGGGCGGCGCCTGATCCTCGATAGGCGTGTCGTTCAGCGTATCCATGACGGGCGTTATAGGCGCGCCGCCCCCGGGGGCCAAGAGGCGCGCCGGGAACTTGAAAACTTTCCCGCGCGATCGGGCTTGCAATGCAAACGGCTTTGCGTATTATCCCGCAACCTCACGAACGGCGAAGGCTTTCCGCCCCGTTCGTCGGTCGCCGAGCGGGCGTAGCTCAGGGGTAGAGCACAACCTTGCCAAGGTTGGGGTCGAGGGTTCGAATCCCTTCGCCCGCTCCAATTTTCCAAGTGATGCCAAGTCCTGCATGGGTTGCCGCAAGACGGCCATTCCCGTTTTCGGTTCCCGGGGGGTTTTGATCCCCGGGGAGAAGGTTACCGACCTGTAGCGGTTGACTGCCGGACGTGGTAATGGGGCCGTTCGGTTGTCGGGTACTGCCTTTGTTGTGATGATCGACGCTTTGGGCGGCGTCGGAAATGCGGCCGGAATTCCAGCCTCGCATCATGCTCCGAAAGCAGATTGCATCAGCGTCAGCCAGTTCTGGGTAGACTCCCTTAAGAACACTCCCAGATCGCGGGTTTTTGGTTCCCAATTCGCGGGTTATTGACTTCCAATCTGCCGAACCCGATAGTTCCAATTATTCGGGAGTCGAGGATGTTCGAGCGTTTCGTGGAGCGGCGGGCGGAGGAAGCCCTTTCCGATACCCCCGTGGTCCTGATCGTGGGGCCGCGTCGGGCCGGCAAGACGACGCTTGTCCGCAAGTTGGCGGAAGTCGGTCGCGCCTATATCACACTCGATGACCAGACGGTTCTCGAGGCGGCGCAGTCCGATCCGGCAGGTTTCATTCGAGGTCTGGATAAGACGATAATCGACGAGATCCAGCGCGCGCCGGACCTGTTGCTGGCGATAAAGAAGACCGTCGATGAGGATTATCGCCCCGGCCGTTTCCTGCTCACCGGCTCGGCCAATGTACTGACATTGCCACGGGTGGCGGACAGCCTGGCCGGCCGGATGGAAACCATCCAGATGCTGCCGCTGGCGAGAGCGGAGATAGAAGGCCGGACACCGACCTTTCTGGAGCGTCTTTTTGAGGGGAAATTCCAGGGGCGGCAGGACGCGATCATCGGCGACGATCTTGTTCAACTCGTCCTGCTCGGAGGCTTCCCTGAGGCGATTGCCCGCGAAAGCGAGCGGCGGCGGCAAGACTGGGCGCGGTCCTACCTCACCTCGATCCTGACGCGCGATCTGCGCGATATCGCCGACGTGGAGAAACTGACCGAGCTTCCGAAATTCGTCCGGCTCCTGGCCGAACACTCGGGTCAGTTGGTCAACTATTCCCAATTTGGAGCCGGCATCAACGTCAGCCACAAGACGGGGCAGCGTTATGTGGGGTTGCTCGAGCAGGTCTTCCTGATCGCGACATTACAGCCCTGGTTCACCAACGCGCTGAAGCGGATCGCCAAGACTCCCAAGCTGCATTTCCTCGATTCCGGTCTGCTCGCGGCCGTCCGGGGCCTCACCTTCGACCGCGTGAAGGCGGATCGCGGAACATTCGGCGCGCTGCTGGAGAGCTTCGTGTTCTCAGAAGTGCTGAAACTGATGACCGCTTCGGATCTGAGGCTGACGCCTCATCATTTCCGGGACCGGGATATGCGCGAGGTCGATATCGTGCTGGAGCGCGATGACGGTATGATCGTGGGGATCGAAATCAAAGCTTCCGCCACGGTGAAATCCAGCGATTTCGGTGGGTTGCGGGCCTTGGCCGACGCCTGCGGCGATCATTTCGCCTTTGGCGTGGTGCTTTACGACAGCACCGACACGGTACCCTTTGGTGACAGGCTGGTTGCGGCCCCCTTGTCGACTCTATGGGCATGATCGTAGCCGAGATCACAGTACATTAGGCCGACGGCTCGACGATCCGGAATGCTTGCCTCTCAGGCGCAACCCAACTTAAGTTCAGCCTGCGAAGACATTGGTTGGGATGTGGCCCTGTAGACCGATGTCGGGCGGCGTTCCGGCCACATCGGTGCAGCCCCCATCATTTCCGCGGCGGACATGGCGTTGGCGACAATGCGGCGAGCCGCTACACTCACACCCGGTCGCCGCGTGAGCTGAGAAGTCGGCTTCAGCCTGGAGGTGCGCCCCAAGGGCGTATTACCGGCCCCGCTCCGATACGGAGCGGCGGTTTCGCGGTGTTTGCGTCCCGCCGCGGCGACCGCCAGCTCTTCCGTAGAAATGTCGGCCTCGTCCTCAATCTTCCCGGAAACGCTTCAGGATCCGTTCCGGAAAAGGCGAACTATCAGGGCGGATAGAGGTCACGCCAGCGCGGCGAACGTATCCTCCATCACCTCCATGAAGTAGTCGGCGTCTGCGTGGCTGAAGACCATCGGCGGGCGCATCTTCAGGACGTTGTCGTAGGGCCCTTCGGTGCCGATCAGCACGCCGCGCTGCTTCGCGCCATCCGCGATCCGGCGGGCGAGATCCGTGGCGGGCTCCTTCGTCCGCCGGTCGCGGACCAGTTCGACGCCGAGGAAGAGGCCCTTGCCGCGAACGTCGCCGATCGCCTCATGGCGCTTCTGCATGTCGCGGAATCGCTCCAGCAGATAGTGTCCGATGCGCCGGGCGTTGCCGCGCAGGCCGTCGCGTTCGATCGCATCGAGCACCGCGAGGCCGACGGCGCAGGAGACGGGATTGCCGCCGAACGTGTTGAAATATTCCATTCCGTTGTCGAAGGAACGGGCGACCGCCTCGGTCGTCACCAGCGCGGACATCGGGTGGCCGTTGCCGATCGGCTTGCCCATGGTGACGATGTCGGGTGTCACGCCCTGGCTCTCGAAGGCCCACCAGTCGCCCACCCGGCCGAACCCGACCTGCACCTCGTCGGCGATGCAGACGCCGCCGGCGGCACGGACCATCTCGTAGACCCGGGCCAGATACCCGTCCGGCAGGAAGATCTGGCCGGCGACGCTGGGGATGGATTCCGCGATGAAATATCCCGGCGCAAGGCCCTGCCGCGCCATCTCCTCGATCTGCTCCGCGACGCTGTCTGCGTAGCGGGCTGCGATCTCGTAGGCCGGCCAGTCTTCCGGCGCGCGGTAGGCGTCGGGGATCGCCGCCTCGAACACATGGGCCGGCCGGCCGCTGCCGCCCTTGCATTTGTATTTATAGGGGCTGAGGTCGATCAGTTCCTGCATCGTGCCGTGATAGGCCCAATCGAGCACGATGGCCTGTGGCCGGCCGCTATGCGCCCGCGCCATGCGGAGCGCGAGCGAATTGGCTTCCGAGCCGGAACAGGCGAGCGCCGCCACCGACAGGCCTTCCGGCAGGGTCGCCGTCAGCCGTTCGACATAGGCCATGATCCCGTCATGCAGATAGCGGGTGTTGGTGTTGAGGCGGGCAGCCTGCCGCGCCAGCGCCTCAACCACTGCCGGATGGCAATGCCCCAGATGGCAGACATTGTTGAAACAGTCGAGATAGGCCCGGCCGCGATGGTCGATGAGCCATGACCCCTCGCCGCGCACGAACTTTATGGGGTCGGCGTAGGATACCGACAGGTTGGGCAGCAGGTGCTTCCGGCGCGCCGTCACGATCTCCTCCGGCGGTCGGCCCGGGTCGCCGAAGCTCTCCGGCGGCAGGCCGGCCAAATCGGCGGCGTCGGGAAACAAGGCCGCCCAGACCGGCAGATAGGCCGCCTCCCCCACCCCCAATATGTCGGCGGGGGCGAGGTCGGTATCGACCGAGATCTGGAAATGGAGATGCGGGGCCCAGCCGCCATTTTCCTCCGGCGCGCCCATATAGCCGACGATTTCGCCCGCCGCCAGCCGGTCGCCGGGGCGGAGCCGGGCCATTGCCTCATGGGCCATATGGCCCCAGAGCGTCAGGAAGGGCGGGCAGCCCTCCGGCTCGTGCAACAGGGTGATCAGGCAGCCATAGCCCAGCGGCGCTTCCTCGATCTCCACCGAGCGCACGGTGGCGTCGACGGGCGTCCGCACCGGCGTTCCGGCATCCATGAAAAGGTCGAGCCCCAGATGCCGGGTCCGCCTTTCGCCCTCGATCAGGCGGGAGACGAAGATGTCGCTGGCATAGACCGTCCGTTCCTCCCCCCACGGCCCGATCCCCAGCGTCACGCCGTTTTCGCGGCAGTGATCGTCCCACCATTCCGTGGCCTTCGCCGGCTCCCTCCCGGCCGAAGCCAAAGTCATCGGGTGGGCGGGGTCGCCGAACGGGACGATGGCCTTCGCCATGACCGCCGGATGAGGATCGAGAATTGGCGCGAAGCCAGCCTTCCTCTCCGCTATCCAACGGATGACGGCCGCCGATCCCGGAAACGGCTCGAAACCGGCGGCGTGGCGGAGGATGGCGGTCGCGAAGCGGGGGTTCATGCCGCCGAGCCGGCGCAGGAGCCGCCATGCCGGCGCCTCGCTGATCGAAAGGTAGGGATTGCTCGCCACCTGCGCGCGCCGCATTGCGGACAGGGTCACGCTGGTCACGAGGCGCATGGCGACGAGGTCGAACAGCAGGTCGATTTCCGCCTCGGACACCGGATGGACGGCGTGATAGCCGGCCAGGATGGCGCCGGCGGCGGCGAGCGGGTCGTCGAGATCGAGGATCCCGTAGGCGATGGCGACCGCCAGCTCGGCGATCCGCGCCGAATGGAGGGCGTCGCCGAAATCGATGAGTCCGGCGATGCGCGCGCCGTCCGGCGTCACCAGCACGTTCCAGTCGTTGGCGTCGTTGTGGATGATCGCGGCCGGCAGCGTCGGCAGGCGCGGCGCGACTTGCCCGTCGAACCGGTCCAGGAAGCCCAGGAGGAGCCGGCGGTCGGTTTCGTCCTCGATGGCGTGCAGCCGGTCCCGGGACGCGCCGGCCCGGCGGATGTCCCAGTCGAAGCTGCGCAGCGCGCCGGGATGGATGAAGCCCTGGAGCGTCCGATCCAGCCGGCCCAGCGTGCGGCCGAGATCGGCAAGCAGGGCCTGTGTCCGTTCGGCCTCGGCCAGCGGCGTCCCGTCGATCCACGAAACCAGTCGCACCGCATGGTCCGCGCCGTCGATTTCGATCCTCGCCAGGGCGTCGCCGCCAAGGGTGCGGCGAAGGCGCGGGACGGGCAGGGAGGGGTCGTGCCGCTCGATATGCTCAAGCAGCGCGGTCTGGAAATCGCTCTCCGCGACCGGTTCGCTCGCATTGACGATCTTGAGCACCCGGCTTGTACCGTCGCCGTCCCGGAGCCGGAAATTCCGGTCCCGTTCGCTGTCGAGGCCGGTGAGCCGCCCCGTCACGCCGAAATGTTCGCGGGCCAGTCGCTCGGCCAGTTCAACCGTCAGGGCCGGAGCCGGGTGGGACAGGTCAGTCATGGGGCTAATTCTCCTTCGGTCCCGGAGGATTGCACGCCCCGGCCGGCGGAGCAGCCGGCGGGATGGCGGTTCGGCCGGCAGAATGGCGGGTTTGACCGGCATTTGGCCGGCAGCGATAATCGTCCCCATGAATCGACAGGCCGACGAGAAGGATCGTGAGATCCTCGCCATCCTTTCCGGGGAGGCGCGAATCCCGCTGAAGGCCCTGGCGGGGCGCATCGGCCTGTCCCGAAGCGCCGCCAGCGAGCGCGTCGCGCGGCTGGAGCGGGACGGCATCATTCGCGGCTACCGCGCGGATATCGGGCCGCCGGACGATTCGACGGTTCCGGCGTTCCTTTTCGTGACGTTGAAGAAGACGCCGTCACTCAAGGCGCTCGATCAACTCGCACGGTTTCCGGAGGTGCGCCGGATCTCCTCGGTCAGCGGCCAGCTCGATCTGGTCGTGGAGGTCGAAACCTCCTCGATCGCGCGGCTCAACGCCTTGCGCGACGCCATTTCGGGGCTGGAGGAGGTGGAGGATCTCTCCACCTCCATCATCCTTCGCCGCGATATCGTGCGGGAGCAGACCCTCTGATCCGTTCTCTGAGAGGTTGGCCGCCTTGACGTGAACGGCGCGAGGGCTCACGCTTTCGTCCTCAATCAGTGAACCGGATTATCCCCCGTGATCCTCGTCACATCCGTTGCCGGCGGCATCGGGTAGGCGATGATGCCCCACTGTTTCCGACCCCAACTGGTCCAACCCCCCAACTGGTCCAACCCGATGTCGCCTGTTTGAGCGGCTGCCGGGGCAACCTCCGAATTTCGAGCGTTTCAGATGGATATGCAGGCTCCAAGCCAGACCGCCATTCCGGCCGATCCGGCGATTCCGATGATCGGCCGGGTGGAGCTGATCACGCTGCTCGCCATGCTGATGGCGCTGAACGCGCTGGCGATCGACATCATGCTGCCGGCGCTGCCGATCATCGGCGACGCGCTCAATGTCGTCGATCCCAACCACCGCCAGTTCATCATCACCGCCTACCTGCTGGGGTTCGGCGCGGCGCAGCTTGCCTACGGGCCGGTGTCAGACGCGCTGGGCCGCAAGGCGCCGCTCTATTTCGGGCTGGCCATCTATGTGGTGAGCGCGCTGGTCGCGGCCTTCGCGCCCTCCTTCGCCCTGCTGCTGGTCGCGCGGTTCGTCCAGGGGGTGGGGGCGGCGGGTACCCGGGTCATCGTCGTGGCGGCGGTGCGCGACATCTATGGCGGCCGGCGCATGGCCGAGGTCATATCGCTGATCATGATGGTCTTCATGGCGGTGCCGGTGGTCGCGCCGCTGGCCGGGCAGGCGATCGTGGCCTTCGCCGACTGGCACTGGATATTCGTCTTCATCGCGGCGCTGGGCCTCGCGGCGACGATCTGGACCTTTCTCCGGCTGCCGGAGACCCTGCCGGCGGAGCGGCGACGGCCGCTGGAGCTGGGGAAGCTGGGGCAGGCCTTCGGCTTCATCTTCTCCGACCGGGTCGCGCTCGGCTACACGATCGCCACCTCCTTCATCTTCGGCGCGCTGTTCGGCTTCATCACATCGGCCCAGCAGGTGTTCGTGGAAGTCTACGGGCTGGGCGTCTGGTTCCCGGTCGTCTTCGCGGGTTTTGCGGGGCTGATGGCGGTGTCGTCCTTCATGAACGCCCGGCTGGTGGGGCGGATCGGCATGCGCCGGCTGTCCCATGGCGCACTCCTCGGCTTCGTCGGGATCAGCGCGGTCTGGGCCGCGCTGTCGCTGGTCATGAAGGTCCCCTTCCCGCTCTTCATGCTGCTGTTCGCCAGTGCGATGTTCCTGTTCGGCTGGGTCGGGGCCAATTTCAACGCCATGGCGATGGAGCCGCTGGGCGCGATCGCCGGGACCGGCTCGTCGGTGCTGGGCTTCCTCCAGACCGTGGGCGGCGGGGTGATCGGAACCCTGATCGGCCAGGCCTATGACGGCACGGTGGGGCCGCTGGCGATCGGTTTCAGCGCGGTCGGCCTTGTCGCGCTCGTCTTCGTGCTGATCGCGGAGAAGGGTCGGCTGTTCAAGCCGACCCACGAAGCCTCCTGACCAGCCCTGCCGGCTGTCAGGCTGCCTTCGTCTCCTCCAGCGTCGGATAGTCGGTGTAGCCTTCCGCGCCGCCGCCATAGAAGGTTTCCTTCTCCGGCGCGTTGAGCGGCGCGGCCTTCCTCAGGCGGGTCACCAGATCCGGATTGGCGATGAAGGCCTTGCCGAAGGCGATCAGGTCGGCCTCGCCCGATTCCACCGTCCGCAGGGCGAGGTCGCGGTCATAGCCGTTATTGGCCATGTAGATTCCGTCGAACAGCCGCCGCAGCGCGCCGATATCCGCACCTTCCGGCAGGTCGCGCGGGCCCCCGGTCTGGCCCTCCACCAGATGGAGGTAGCCGAGGCCGAACTCGTTCGCCTTGCGGATGGCGTGGGAGAAAGTGGCCATGGGGGCGCTGTCCTCGACGCCGTTGGCGTTGGAGAATGGGCTGAACCGGATGCCGACCCGGCTCGCCGGCCAGATATCGGTCAGCGCCGCCAGCACCTCGCCCAGCAGGCGCACCCGGTTCTCGACTGGTCCGCCATAGGCATCCTCGCGGCGGTTCGAACCGTCGCGGAGGAACTGGTCGATCAGATAGCCATTGGCCGCGTGTAGCTCGACGCCGTCGAAGCCGGCGTCTCGCGCATTCTCCGCCGCCTTGCGGTAATCCTCCACGATCCGCGCGATTTCACCCATCTCCAGCGCGCGGGGGGTCGAAGTCTCCACGAATCCCTTGCCGTCGAAGGTCCGCGTCTCCGCGGCGATGGCCGAAGGACCAACCGGCGCCTGCCCGTCCGGCTGGAGGGAGGTGTGGGACACCCGGCCGACATGCCAGAGCTGGATGAAGATGCGGCCGCCCCGGGCGTGGACGGCGTCGGTGATCTTGCGCCAGCCTTCCACCTGCGCCGCGCTATGGATGCCGGGGGTCCAGGCGTAGCCCTTGCCTTCCGGCGAGATCTGGGAGCCTTCGCTGACCAGAAGGCCGGCGCCTGCGCGCTGGGCGTAATATTCGGCGTTGAGCGCATGGGGCACGTCGCCGTCGGCGAGCGCCCGGTTGCGCGTCAGCGGCGCCATCACCACGCGGTTCGGCAGTTCCAGGTCGCCGAGGCGGATTGGGTCGAAAAGGGTAGCCATGGTCTCAATCTCCGTAGGTATTAAGGACTGACCGGTCCAGAATTTGGCGTGAGGAAAATCCCGCAGAGGGCGCGGGGTCAGGGTGGAGGAAGCAGGGAATCGATCTGGGTCAGCAGGGCGTCGATGCGCGGCTCGGCCATTCCGGCCTTGCGCAGCATCGTCGTGCCGAGCGCCAGGGAAAGAAGTGCGCGTGCCCGGTCCTCGGCCACGGTGGGGTCGAGGCGGCGCGCCAGCCGGTCGGCGATCAGCTTCTCGATACGGTCCAGATGCCGGCGGCTGACCTCGGCGACCTCCGGGTCGTGAGGCGCCAGCTCCGCGATGCAGTTGACGAGGAAGCAGCCCTTCGGCCCTCCCGCCGCGTCGGCGATGGCGGCGATCATGACGCGGACCGCCTCGCGCGGGCTCTCTTCGCCATCCGCGGCCGCCGCCAAGGCCGCCAGCTTCTCGTCGCTGTAGCGCCGGATCGCCGCCAGCAGCACGCCGTGCTTGGAACCGAAGCAGCCATAGAAGCTGGACCGGCTGATGCCCATGGCGAGGGTCAGCTCTTCCAGCGAGGTCGCCTCGTAACCCTGCCGCCAGAAGAGGTCGAGCGCGGCTGCGAGCGCGACGCCGGGATCGAACTCCCTGGGCCGCCCCGGTCCGGCATGAATCTCGCTGGTCTGGTCCTGGGCTGAAAAGGTCATGGAAAGGGATATGGAACGGCCGTTCCGGAAATCAAGTCAGGGGCCATTGGGCCCTTTTGGTAATTCCGCCCCCGAGTCAGCAACTGTGTTGTCAGGCCCATGCTTTTCCTCCTCGTCCTGAGCCCGTCGAAGGACGTGGGCACACATGGTTCGACAAGCTCACCATGAGGGAGTTGGGCGAGTTGTTCCTTTACTCGTCGCTCCTATGAAGCTCACCCGGCATCGACACCGCATGGATGCTGGATCAAGTCCCATAGGCGCTAACTTATTGGTTGACGGGTCTGCTGTCGGGTGATTCGCTTGTGTTCATGAGCGAAGCATCTGGTTTGGACTGGGATGATGT
Source organism: Inquilinus sp. CAU 1745 (assembly GCF_039839375.1). Lineage (NCBI taxonomy): Bacteria > Pseudomonadati > Pseudomonadota > Alphaproteobacteria > Rhodospirillales > Rhodospirillaceae > Inquilinus > Inquilinus sp. CAU 1745. Next base: position 8 of record NZ_JBDOQU010000022.1, on the reverse strand, counting down.
GCTGGGCC
>NZ_JBDOQU010000021.1:0-63612 GCF_039839375.1 Inquilinus sp. CAU 1745 | reverse complement strand
AACCGGAAAACTTCAGAAGATTACTGTAAACCTAGATGCGATACGTAACGGACACCCTCAACCAGCATCACAGAACAATCCCGTAACACCCAAAGGCTCCGCCGCCCTCGCATCCCTTCTCTCATTATCAACTTGTCAATGATCCGCGCCCCGATCGCTCGAAGCCGACGAACTCTGTCCGACCCCCTCTTCTTTCGTCGAAGGGCTCGATCGAGAGCCGTCAAATATATGTGACCGCGACATCCGAGGCAAGAGCGCCTCCGCGACCCGGCCGCCTTGCTTTGTTCCGCCCGGCGACCGCGTCCGTCGCGGTGAAGGGGTGTATAAAGAGGGTCCCGGTGGCTGTAAACACCTTTTTTCAGGCCCCGGCGATTTTTCGCACCGCCCCTTACAGAAGGCCCAGCGACCTCAGTTCGCGGGCCATGTGCGCCGGGAGCGCGTCGTCGTCCCCGGACAGGGAAAGATCCGGCGGCGCGTCCGCCGGCTCGAGATAGCGCCAGCCCTGCATCGCGCGCCGCGGCGCGCTCTGTGTCGGCGCCAGTTCAGGGTCCAGCCGCATCTGGCAATATGTCTTCCCCTCGTCATCGACGGCTTCGACCAGGTCGAGGACGCGCTGGCGAACCTGGATCATCCCCTTGATGATCCAGTAGATCGACCCGCCGGCGGTCACCTCCGCGACGCGACGCGGCCGGCGCCTGGTATAGCCGCGGACGACGGAACGGCCGTCGACCTCCAGCCGCCGCCCCTCCTGGATTTTCCGGAGGTGATCGATGTCGGAAACGCCGACCGCCATTTTGAGAAGATGAATCGTCACGGGGGGAACAGGACCTGTTCGCGATAAAGGGGGCCGAGACGGGGGTTACCGACAGTCGCCCGCTCCGCCTTCGATGAGCACATAGGACATCACATAGGTCCGTTCCGGCGCTCCGAGAAGGCCGGCGGTGACGGTTCCTTCGCGAACCTCCGGCAGTTCGGTCACGCCCATCTCCCGCTCCAGATAAGCGGCTATCATCGGCGGGATCTCCTCGGTCTCATCCTGCCAGACGACGAGACATTGGCCTTCGCCCGTCGCTTCGCCCCACAGGAAATAGGGATAGCGGACATCGACCAGCCGGGTTTCCGGCCAGAGGAGCCTGAGGTTGCCGCCTATGTGGAAGTTCTTCATCACAACCGTGCCGCCGTCGAAACCCAGCGCCGCCAGATCATCCGCGACGTCCGCGAAGGGCAGATAGGTCCGGCAGGAACCGCAATGGTGGGGCGCCACCCGATCGACGACCACGCGGGCGGCGAAGATGAAGAGCGTGACGGCGGATACGATCCCCAGAAAGGCGGCGATCCGCCGGCGGGAGAGCGCCCGGTCGTCTATGCGCGCGAACATGTAGAGCGGCAGGGCCATCAACACGGGATGGAACCAGCGCGCCTTGAACTGCGTCGCGCCGAAGAACAGCACCGACGCCACGAGAAGCGCCACGCCGACGATCATATGGAGGGCCAGGAAGCGGCCCTTTCCGCCGGCATCGTCACGGCTGTAGCGGCCGGGCAGCAGCATGGCCGGAAATGTCGCGAGCACGATCACCAGGAAGGGCTGCGGGAATTCCAACAGCTTGAGAGGAAGCTCGAGCAGCCCCTCCCCGACCTTCGACAGGTAGGAAACGCCGTCGGCGGCATGGACGACATCCTGGGTCAGGTTCTGGAAGGAATAATCATGCCGGTAGACCCAAACGAGATAGGGGACGGCGATCGCCAGAAAGATGCCGAGCGACAGCAGCGCCCGCGGCCGGTAGAGGCGCGGCCGAATCGCCGGAACGAAGACAGCGGCCAGCGCGGCGCAGGCGATGAACAGGCCGAAATTGTATTTCGAGAGGATGCCGCCGCCGAGTGCGAGGCCGAGATAGGCGAAGTCGCCCCACCGTCCCCTGTCGATCGCCAGCGCCAGGGCGTGGAAAGCGACGCCGATCATCGTCGCCACCACCACCGTGTGGGTCAGGTCGTGGTGGAGGTAATAGGCGAAGACATAGATCAGCAGCAGGCTGTAGGTCGCCAGCGCCGCACGCCTGTCATCGCCGATCCAGCGCCGCGCCGCGAACAGGAAGGCGGCGTACCCGGCAAATAGGATGAGGTATTTGACCAGGAACAGCGAGAACAGGTTGAGCCCGAAGGCGGCGACGGAGAACCAGACCAGCCAGGTGTAGAACGGAGGCTGGCGGAACCGGTAACCGGCCAGCAACTCCTGCGAGAACATGGCCTGCTCCGCATCGTCGAGCCCGAGGGTCGGCGACAGGACGAGGCGGAGGCCAAAATGCGCCAGCGAGTAGAGGGCGAAGACGACGAGGACGCCGCGTGGCGACAGCAGCCATGCCACAACCCGCGACTCCTCGGGCGCGCAGGTCCGGGAAACGGAGGACATCAGCTTACGGCTTGCCCGCTATCGGCCTGCAGACGGCGTTCCCGCCAGATGAGGTAGAGGTTGCGGCCATAGATGAAGACGCCCGCTCCCTGCCCGACGATGAAGACGGGGTCTCCTCGATGGAGGGCGTAGGCGAAGAGCGTCAGCCCGCCGGCGATGCTGAAATACCAGAAGGCGATCGGGATCAGGCTGCGGCCGGCCCGTTCGCTGGACCACCACTGGATGAGGAACCGCGCCGAGAACAGGGCCTGCCCCGCGAAACCGAGGACGAGCCACCAGATCACCGTTTCTTCCGTCACTTTGAACCATCCTCTCGAATCCGCGGCCAGGAAGCGCGGCGGCAGAGCCAGTAAACGCCAATGAGATCAAGCGCGCCGACGGCGAGCCGATCGAAGAAGCCGTATTTCGACGTTCCGAACTGGCGGGGCCGGTCGTCAATCGATACTTCCTCCACCTTCCCGCCCGCGCGGCGGACCAGCGCGGGGTAGAACCGGTGCATGTTGTCGAAATAGGGCAGCGCGCGGAAGACATCGGCCCGGATCACCTTGAAGCCGCAGCCGGTGTCGCCGGTGTCGTCCCGCAGCAGCCGGCGGCGCAGCCAGTTGCCGAGCCGCGAGGTGACGAACTTCACGAACCCGTCATTCCGCCGGCGGCGCGAGCCGGCGAAGATCCAGAGATCGGGCGGTATCTCATCGTCCCGGAGGCGATGCCAGAGGGCGAGCAGGTCCCGCGGATCGTTCTGGCCGTCGCCGTCGAGCGTGGCGATCCAGTCACCCCTCGCTCGCCCCACGCCGGTCCATATCGCCGCGCTCTTCCCACTCCGCAGGACGTGCTGAACCAACATTATCCGGGGTTCCCCGGCGGCGGCCTCCATCACAGAAGCAGCCGTTCTATCGTCGCTGCCGTCGTCGACCACGATCGCCTCATAGGGCTCGGCCGCGAACAGCTCCGCGATCTCCCGGAGCAGAAGGCCGATATTACCGGACTCATTATATGCGGCGATGACGATGGAGAGTCGCGGTCTGTCCGACATCCGGCTACCGATCTTTTCAAGAAACGCGCCGCATGAGGGCGCGGCGCGCGTATAGCAATGGCGGGGAAGGCAATCAAGGATGGCCGGAGAGGGCTCGCCCCGTGCGGGAGCCATTGGATCGGCCCAACGCATCGCTGATGAACGAGCCGACGGCGGCCACCCGCTTCAGGTCGACCCCCGTCTCGATCCCCAACCCCTCCAGCATGTATAGAACGTCTTCGGTCGCGACATTGCCCGACGCGCCCGCCGCATAGGGGCAGCCCCCGAGACCGGCCACGGAGGAATCGACGACCGCGATTCCCTCCCGCAACGCCGCATGGATGTTGGCCAGCGCTTGGCCGTAGGTATCGTGGAAGTGCACCGCGAGCCTGTCCCGTGGGACCGTCGTCGCCAGCCGGTCGATCAGACGACCGGCCTTGCCGGGCGTGCCGACGCCGATCGTGTCGCCCAGCGATATCTCATAGCATCCGATTTCCAGCAGGGCCGAGGCCATGTCGAGAACAGCCTCGGGCGTGACCTCTCCCTCATAGGGGCAGCCGAGGACGCAGGAGACATACCCCCGCACCCGAAGTCCCTCGGCGAGAGCCCTTTCGCAGACCGGCCGGAACCTCTCCAGGCTTTCCGCGATGGAGCAGTTGATGTTCTTCCGGCTGAAGCTCTCGCTCGCCGCGCCGAAGACCGCAAGCTCCTCCACCGATCCGGTGGTGAGCGCCAGGTCGAGGCCCTTCAGGTTCGGCACGAGGACCGGATAGGATGTTCCTGGCCGCCGGCGCACCGCCGCCAGAACCTCCGCCGTATCGGCCATCTGGGGGACCCATCGGGGCGAGACGAATGCACCGGCCTCGATCGTCGCCAGCCCGGCCTCGCCGAGACGGTCGATGAGGTCGACCTTCACCGCCGTGGGGACGGTCGCCTTCTCGTTCTGCAGCCCGTCGCGAGGCCCCACCTCCACGATCCGCACATGAGAAGGAAGGCCGGTCACGCCTCGCCCCCCTCCGACGCTTCGAACCCGACGAGGTCGGCTCCCTCCTCCACCTGATCGCCGACGCCGAAGGGCAGCCGGGCGACGGTTCCGTCGGCCGGCGCGGCGACGGTGTGCTCCATCTTCATGGCTTCGAGGACGACCAGCGCCTCACCCTTCCTCACGGCCTGCCCTTCCGCGACGAGGACGGCGACGATCTTGCCCGGCATCGGTGCGGCGAGCCTTCCTTCGCCGCCTTCCCGGTCGGCCGCCTGGACTGCGTCGACAAGGTGGAGGACACAGGCACCGCCTTCCATGAACAGGGTGAGCATGTCGCCGGAGCGGTCGACCACGACGCGCTTCCGGACGCCGTCCAGAACGGCCGTCAGCGCGCCGTCAGACTCAAGCGCTCCCTCTACCGGCATTTCACCCCTGGGCAGGGAAAGCCGGTAGCCGCCATCGCGCCGGTAGCGGACGGGCACGACATGCCGACCGTCCTCGTCGCGAAGTGTTATGTCCGCCCGCCCTTCGTCATTGAGCCGCCAGCCGTCCGCCCTGTTCCAGGGGGACCAGGGATCGGCCGACCGGCGCGAGGCCTTCTCCGCCGCGCTCTTCCGGTCCAGCAGCACGAACAGGGCCGCCGTCGCCAGAACGGCGTCGTCCGCGCCGGAGCGCGAAGGTTTCAGCCCATCGCCGTGACGGTCGATGAACCGGGTGTCCAGATCGGCGCCGCGGAACGCCGGATGCGTCGCGATCCGGCGGAGGAAATCGACATTGCTGGCGACCCCGGCGACACGGACTTCCGTCAGCGCCGCTTCAAGCCGCCGTACCGCCGCCGCCCGGTCGCGATCCCAGACGATCAGCTTGGCGATCATCGGATCGTAGTTGACGGAGATCGTATCGCCGGCCCGGACGCCGGCATCTATGCGGACATGCGGCCCGGCCTGCGGAAAATCCAGCCGCCGGAGGGTCCCGGTCGAGGGCAGGAAGCCCCTGTCGGCGTCCTCGGCATAGATCCGCGCCTCGATCGCGTGCCCGTCGATCGAAAGCTCCTCCTGCCGGAGCGGGAGGTTTCCGCCGGCGGCCACGATCAACTGCCATTCGACGAGATCGAGGCCGGTGATGAACTCCGTCACCGGATGTTCGACCTGGAGCCTTGTATTCATCTCCATGAAATAGAAGCGGCGATCCTCATCCAGAAGGAATTCGACCGTTCCGGCCCCTTCGTAGCCGATCGCCTTCGCGGCGGCGACGGCGGCCTCACCCATCGCAGCGCGCAGATCGGCGGGAAGATCAGGCGCGGGCGCTTCCTCGATCACCTTCTGGTGCCGGCGCTGTATTGAGCAGTCGCGTTCGAACAGGTAGACCGCCTCCCCACTGCGATCGGCGAAGATCTGGACTTCGACATGGCGAGGCCGCGCCAGATATTTCTCGATCAGCACCCGCTCGTCGCCGAAGGCCGCCTTTGCCTCCCGCCGGGCGCCATCGAGCGCGGACTGGAACGCGCCGGAATCCTCCACCACGCGCATGCCCTTGCCGCCGCCGCCGGCGGACGCCTTGATCAGCACGGGGAACCCGATGCGTTCGGCCTCCTTCGCCAGAAGCGAGGCTGATGAATCGTCACCATGGTAGCCGGGAACCAGCGGCACACCCGCCCGCTCCATCAGGGCCTTCGCCTCCGATTTTCCGCCCATCGCCCGGATGGCGTCCGGCGGCGGACCGATGAAGACAATGTCGGCCTCAGCGCAGGCGTCGGCGAAGGAGGCGTTCTCGCTGAGGAACCCGTAGCCCGGGTGGATCGCTTCCGCTCCCGCCCGCTTCGCTGCTTCCAGCACAAGGTCGCCGCGCAGATAGCTTTCGGCGGCCGGCGCCGGGCCGATCGCATACGCCTCGTCCGCCATCGCGACGTGGAGGGCCGCCGCATCGGCGTCGGAATGGACAGCGACCGTGCGGATGCCGAGCCGGCGCGCGGTGCGGATGACCCGGCAGGCGATCTCGCCCCGGTTGGCGATCAGGATCTTCGAGAACATTCCGCCGCCGCTCCTTCGCGCCCCGTTCGGCATCACTGCCTCCGCCATGATGGCGGCCTCTTCTCCAGGAATGCGGCCAGCCCCTCCCGGCCTTCGTCGCCGGCGCGCGCTTCGGCGATCCGGCGCGCGCAATCCTCCAGCACGTCGCCTGGTCGCCGGTCGGCGACGAAGCCGATCAGATCCTTTGACGCCGCCTGCGCGCCCGGCGCGCCGTCGGACAGGGATTCCATGATCTTCATCAGCGCGGCGTCCAGCATGACGGCCGGCACCACCTCATGGACCAGGCCGAGCGATTTCGCCTCCAGCGCACTGAACCGTTCGGCCGTCAGGAAGTAGCGCCGGGCGGCGCGTGTACCGATCGCCGGGACGACATAGGGCGATATGACGGCGGGGATCAGGCCGAGCTTCACTTCCGACAGGCAGAAGCTGGCGGTGTCGGCGGCCAGCGCGATGTCGCAGCAGGCGACCAGCCCAACCCCACCGCCGAACGCCGCGCCCTGCACCAGCGCCACCGTAGGCTTCGGCAAATCGTTCAGCGTCCGCATAAGCGCCGCCAGTTCGCGCGCGTCGGCCACATTCTCTTCAAATCCGTAGCCGGCCATCCGCTTCATCCAGCCGAGATCGGCCCCGGCGGAGAAGCTCTTGCCGTTCGCGCGAAGCACGACCGCCCTCACCTTCGGATCACCGCCGAACCGCGACAGCGTCGCCGTAAGGTCCGCGATGATTTCATCATTGAAGGCGTTGTGCACCTCCGGACGATTGAGCGTCACGGTGGCGACGCCGGCATCGTCGAGGGAGGTCAGGATAGCGGGATCGGCCAAGATCGCCTCCTCACATCCGGAAGATGCCGAAGGTCGTCCGCTCCTCGGGAGCGTTCAACGCGGCGGACAGGCTGAGGGCGAGGGTCATGCGGGCGTCGGCGGGATCGACGATGCCGTCGTCCCAAAGCCGGGCGCTGGCGTAATAAGGGTGCCCCTGCCGTTCGTACTGGTCGCGGATCGGCGCCTTGAAGTCTTCCTCCTCCACTTCCGGCCATTCCTGGCCGCGCGCCTCCATGCCATCCCGCTTCACCTGGGCCAGTACGTTCGCCGCCTGGTCGCCGCCCATGACGGAGATACGGGCGTTGGGCCAGGTCCAGAGGAAGCGCGGGGAATAGGCGCGGCCGCACATGCCGTAATTGCCGGCCCCGAAGCTGCCACCGATCAGCATGGTGATCTTGGGCACCTTCGCGGTCGCGACGGCGGTGACCAGCTTGGCCCCGTCCTTGGCGATGCCGCCCGCCTCATATTTCTTGCCGACCATGAAGCCGGTGATGTTCTGCAGGAAGATCAGCGGGATGTTCCGCTGGCAGCACAGCTCTATGAAATGCGCGCCCTTCTGCGCGCTTTCGGAGAAGAGGATGCCGTTATTGGCGACGATGCCGACCGGATAGCCGTAAATATGGGCGAAGCCGGTGACCAGGGTCTGGCCGTAGAGCCGCTTGAATTCATCGAATTCCGACCCGTCGACCAGCCGCGCGATGACCTCGCGGACATCGTAGGGTTTGCGGAGATCGGCGCCGACAATTCCGTACAGTTCCTCCGCCGGGTAGAGCGGTTCCGCCGGCTCCCTGAGCGCGAGCCCCACCCGCTTCGTCCGATTGAGCGTGCCGACGATCCGCCGGGCGACGCCCAGCGCATGGGCGTCATCCTGGGCGAAATGGTCGGTGACGCCGGATACCCTGCTGTGAACGTCCGCGCCGCCCAGCTCCTCGGCCGTCACGACCTCTCCCGTGGCGGCCTTCACCAGCGGCGGTCCGCCGAGGAAGATCGTCCCCTGCTCCTTCACGATCACGCTTTCGTCCGACATCGCCGGCACGTACGCGCCGCCCGCCGTGCAGGAGCCCATGACGATGGCGATCTGCGGGATTCCACGAGCGGAGAGGTTCGCCTGATTGTAGAAGATGCGGCCGAAATGGTCGCGGTCGGGGAAGACCTCGTCCTGGCGCGGCAGGTTGGCGCCGCCCGAATCGACCAGATAAAGGCAGGGAAGGTTGTTCTCCAGCGCGATCTCCTGCGCGCGGAGATGCTTCTTCACGGTCAGCGGATAGTAGGTGCCGCCCTTGACCGTGGCGTCGTTCACCACGATCACGCATTCCGTACCGGACACCCGGCCGATGCCGGTGAGGATGCCGGCCGCCGGGACCGCTTCCCCATAGACGTCGTGGGCGGCAAGCTGGGAAAGTTCCAGGAACGGCGCGCCGGGATCGATCAGGGCGCGCACCCGTTCCCGGGGCAGCAGCTTCCCGCGATCAAGATGCTTCCGCCGCGCGGCCTCTCCGCCGCCCTGCTTGATGTCGCCGACGGTGGCCTTCAGATCGTCGACCAGCGTGCGCATGGCGGCCGCATTGTCGCGGAACGTCGCCGATCGTGTGTCGACAGCGCTCTTGATAACGCTCATGGATGCCTTCGACGCCTCCTGCTTGCGGGAGGCCAACATGCCGCCGACAGGTCGGCGGGGCAACCGCCATGAGGGTGAGCGTTCAGGAGATCAGCCTTCCAGCAGCCATCGTTCGAGATGAGGAAGACGATCGGCGCCCCAGAACGGTTCGCCGTCCACCAGGAAGAAAGGAGCGCCGAAGACGCCCCGTGCGATGGCGCGATCGGTCTCCCGCTTCAGCGTCTCCTTGATGGCGGAATCCTCGACGCCTGCCAGAAGTGCCGTGTCGTCGATGCCGTGCGATCGGGCGATCTCGGCCACCGTTGCCGCCGGCTCAATATCCTCTCCCCGGCCGAAATGCGCGACGAAGAGGGCCTTCGCCAGTTCCACCGCCTTGCCGCCGTCCTGATCGCGAAGCCAATAGAAGGCGCGCGCCGGAGCGAGGGAGCGAATCGGCATCCGGGGCGGCATCTCGAAGGGGACGTCGAGAAAGGCGGCGAACCGCTTCAAATCATGGCGGGCATAGTCTCCGCGCATCGGCATCAGGACCAGCGGCTGTGCGCCGGTGAGCTTCATCGCCGCGCCCAGCATCATCGGCCGCCAAATGATCCTCCGCCCCGTCCGCTCCGCCAGCCCGTCCATCTGGGTGGAGGCGAGGTAGGCGTAGGGGCTGGCGAAGTCGAAATGGAAGATGACGGCCCCTTCTTCGGCCGGTTCCCTTTGCAGACTCTCCATCGGTGCTGCTTCCTGTTCAATTTCGCCGGCAATTTTCGTTCGCCAGAAGGACCAATGCAGTAATTGGTGGCAAATAATGTGCCCTCCAACCTATTGACCGTTCTTGCGGCGATCGCCTATTGATAGACGGCTATTCGTCGACCTAAAGCGATTCGTCTCTGACACCTTAGGGTTTCAAGACGTACGGGAGGTGCAGCAAGATAGCGGCCGGCAACTCGTCCCGGCAAGAAACCGTCCGCCATGCCGACGGTTTCGACACGCGTTACGCGAACAATAATCTGCAAATAAATCTGGGGAGGAAGAAATGACCGATAAAACGGATATTGTTGCCACCCAACCGGCGAAGGGCGCTCCGAAGAGCACCGGCCGCCGCAAGTTCCTGACAGGCGCGGCGACCGCCGCGGGCGCAGGCGTCGCCACCGTCGCCATGCCCCAGATTTCAAGGGCGCAGACCACCACGCTCACCATGCAGACCTCATGGCCTGTCTCCGATATCTTCCAGGAGATGGCCCAGCAGTACGCGGACCGGGTCAACGAGATGTCGGGCGGACGCCTGCAGATCGACGTCCAGCCGGCCGGAGCCATCGTCGCCGCCTTCCAGGTGCAGGACGCCTGCCATGACGGCGTGCTGGACGCCGCCCACACCGTCAGCGCCTACTGGTACGGCAAGAACAAGGCGGCGTCTCTGTTCGGCACCGGGCCGGTGTTCGGCATTGACGGTGCGCAGCTCATCGCATGGTTCCAGTATGGCGGCGGTCAGGCGCTCTATAACGAGCTGGTCCAGGACCAGCTGGCTCTGGACGTCGTCGGCTTCTATTCCTTCGCGATGCCGACGCAGCCTTTCGGCTGGTTCGCCGAAGAGCCGACCTCGATCGAGGACGTGCAGGGGCTGAAATACCGAACGGTGGGTCTGTCGGCCGACCTCAACCAGGCGCTGGGACTCGCGGTGACGCAGCTTCCGGGCGGCGAGATCGTGCCGGCCATGGAGCGTGGCGTGATCGACGCGTTCGAGTACAACAACCCGACCTCCGACCGCCGGTTCGGCGCGCAGGACGTGGTGAAGAACTACATGCTGGGCTCCTATCACCAGGCCTGCGAATCGTTCGAGCTGATCTTCAATCGCGAACGGTTCGAATCCCTGGCCCCCGAGTTGCAGGCGATCCTGCGCTACGCTGGGGAGGCGGCGAACACCGCCAATTACGGCTTGGCCATGGACAACTACTCCAAGGACCTCCAGGCGCTGATCAACGAGGCGGGCGTCAACGTGAAGCGCACGCCGCAGTCGATCATGGAGGCCCAGCTCGCCGCCTGGGACGAAGTGGTCGCGCCGCTGATGGAGGGCGACGATCTGTTCCGGCGGATCATCGAGAGCCAGAAGGAGTGGGCCGAACGGGTCGGCTTCTACAGCCTGATGAATTCGGCGGACTACAAGGCGGCTTACGAGCACTACTTCCCGGGCAAGCTGACCTTCTGACGGCCCTTCCAGTGGTTTGGGACAGGCAAGCGTGGGGCGGCGCCGGTGGCGTCGCCCTTCACGTGCCTAACTTCTGAGAGGCCGGGGAAGAATGCTGGATATCATCCTGTTCATCGACAAGATCTCGAACTGGTTCGGCAAGGCGTTCGCCTGGCTGATCATGGTCATGACCCTCGGTGTGAGCTTCGAGGTGTTCATGCGGTACGTCTTCGCCAATCCCACATCCTGGGCGTTCGACGTGACCTACATCATGTATGGCGCGCTGTTCATGATGGGAGGCGCCTATGCCCTGTCACGGGACGGACATGTGCGGGCGGACTTCCTCTACCGACTGTGGAAGCCGCGGACGCAGGCGACGCTGGAGCTCGTGCTCTATTTCCTGTTCTTCCTGCCCGGCGTTCTCGCCCTGATCTTCGCCGGCTGGAAGTACGCCGAACGGTCGTGGCGCTATCTGGAGGTCAGCAACTTCAGTCCGGCGAACATTCCGATCTACCAGTTCAAGTCGATCATCGTCGCCGCCGGCATCATCCTTCTCTTCCAGGGAGTGGCGCAGATGCTGCGATGCATCGTCTGCATAAGAACCGGCGTCTGGCCGCAGCATCTGGAGGATGTCGAGGAACTGGAACAGGTCCTGATACGCGAACATGAGCGCGAAAGGCTCCGCCACGGCTCCGCGGAAGCGGTGGATGTGGTCGATCCCTCTGCGAAGCCAATGGGGAATGGCGGACAATGACCGACCCACAAGTCGCCCTGCTGATGCTGGGCTCCTTCATCTTTCTCATCATGCTGGGTTTCCCCATCGCCTTCACGCTGATGGGGATGGCGGTCGGCGTCGGTTACTACGCCTATTTCAACGCGGAGCGGATGGACAGCATCCTGGACAACCGCATCTTCGACCTGCTGGTGAACCAGACCTATTCGGTGATGGCGAACGACGCGCTGACGGCGGTCCCGCTGTTCCTGTTCATGGGCTACATCGTCGAACGATCGAATATCATCGGGCGGCTGTTCTCCACCCTGAACATCGCCACGCGGCACCTTCCGGGCTCCATGGCGATCGCCGCCCTGGTCACCTGCGCCCTGTTCGCGACGGCGACCGGCATCGTCGGCGCCGTGGTGACGCTGATGGGCCTGCTGGCCTATCCGGCGATGCTGAAGGCTCGATACGACGTCTCGCTGGCCTCTGGCGTCATCTGCGCCGGCGGCTGCCTGGGCATCCTGATCCCGCCATCGGTCATGCTGATCGTCTACGCGGCGACCTCCGGCGTGTCGGTCGTTCAGCTCTACGCGGCGGCGTTCATTCCGGGCTTCCTCCTGGCCGGCCTCTATATCGCCTATGTGATCGCCCGGGCATGGATCAATCCGTCGCTTGCCCCCAAGCCCACCAAGGAGGAGTTGGGCGACACCTCCCTCTCCCACATCATGTGGATGCTGCTGACTTCCTTCCTGCCGTTGGCGATGCTGATCATGGCGGTTCTCGGCGCCATCGTCTTCGGCCTCGCCACGCCCTCGGAAGCCGCAGCCATCGGGGCTCTCGGCGGGCTGCTGCTGGCCGCCGCCTATCGCGCGCTCACCTGGGACCGGCTGAAGGAATCGGTCTATCTGACGGTGCGCACGTCGGCCATGGTCTGCTGGCTGTTCGTCGGCTCCTGGACGTTCGCATCGGTCTTCGCTTATCTGGGCGGAGAAGAGTTGATCGCGAACTTCGTCATCGGCCTCAACCTCTCGCCGCTCGCCTTCCTGCTCCTGGCCCAGTTGATCATCTTCCTGCTGGGCTGGCCGCTGGAATGGAGCGAGATCATCATCATCTTCATTCCGATCTTCCTGCCGCTGCTGGAAGTCTACGACATCGACCCGCTGTTCTTCGGCATCCTGATCGCGCTCAACCTCCAGACGGCGTTCCTGTCGCCGCCCATGGCGATGGCGGCGCTATATCTGAAAGGCATAGCGCCGCCGCACGTCACGCTGGTCCAGATCTTCAGGGGCGTGATGCCGTACCTGGCGCTCATCATCATCGCGATGGTGATCGTCTACAATTTCCCGGCGACCATCTACTGGCTGCCGACGCTGTTCTACGGATGATGGGGAGGGCAAGTCCCGTGAAGAGGAGCCGGTCCCTCGGGGAGCTTACGGAGTTCGACGTCCCTACCCTCGCCCGCGTGATCTCCGAGGGCGCGGCGAAGGCGGAGGAAGTCACGAGAGCTCATCTGGAGGTTATCCAGGCGAAGGAAGGGACGCTGGGCGCGTTCGCCCATATCGATCCCGACCATGCCCTGGAGCAGGCCCGCGCGCTCGACCGCTATCGGTTGACGGGCAGGCCCATCGGCCCGCTTCACGGCGTGCCGGTCGCGCTCAAGGACATCATAGACGCGCGCGGCCTGCCCTGCGAATACGGCACGCCGCTGGAGGAAGGGCGCACTCCGCGCGAGGATGCCTTCCTGGTCGCGCGCCTGCGCCAGGCGGGGGCGGTCATACTGGGCAAGACAGTGACGACGGAGCTTGCCGTCTACCATCCCGGCAAGACCCGCAATCCGCACGATCCGGAACGGACGCCGGGCGGCTCTTCCTCCGGATCGGCCGCCGCAATCGCCGCGCATATGGCTCCGCTTGCCGTCGGAACGCAGACCAACGGCTCCACCATCCGGCCCGCCTCCTATTGCGGGGTGGTCGGCTATAAGCCGTCGCGGGGTATGATCTCCAGACGGGGCGTCCTGTCGCAATCGCCCGCGCTGGACACGATCGGCCTGTTCGGGCGCGGGCTGGGGGATGTGGCGCTGCTGGGCGACGTGCTGGCGGTCTATGATTCCGGGGACCGCGCCATGCAGCCAACGGCCGCGCCGCACCTTTCGGCGCTGGTCCAGGCGAAGCCGCCGCTTCGGCCGAACCTGGCCTTCGTGCGAACGCCGGTCTGGGATCAGGCCGATGACGATGTGAAGGATGGGTTCGGAGAGTTGATGGAAGCTCTCGGCGATGCGGCGGAGACGGTCGATCTGCCAGCGCCCTTCGCGGACGCCCATGCCATGCACCGGGCGATCATGCTGGCCGATCTCGCCAAGAGCTTCAGCCGCTATTATGAGAACGGGCGGGACAGGCTGAGCGACAAGCTGGCCGGCATGATCGAAGAAGGACGGTCGGTCCTGGCGGTCGACTACGCGCTGGCCCATGACTGGATCGAGGTGCTGACCGGCGGCCTGAACCGGCTGCTGGACCGGTTCGACGCCATCATCACGCCGGCTGCGACCGGCGAGGCGCCGAAAGGCCTGTCGGACACCGGCAGCCCCGCCTTCTGCACGCTCTGGACCTATTGCGGCGCGCCCGCCGTGACGCTGCCGCTGTTGACCGGGAGCAACGGCATGCCGATCGGCGTGCAACTGGTCGGCCGGCCGGGCGATGATGGCCGGCTTCTGCGCACCGCAAGCTGGCTTGCCCGGACACTCAATGAAGACGACCGCTCGCAATCCCATGAAGCGGCCTGAGAGGAGCCACGAACCATGATCGACCGCGTACTCGCCGTGCTGTCCCTCGTCGGGGTCGTCGCCTATTTCGTCCCGCTTCTGGTCAACGTGCCGGAGCCCGCCCTTTTCACCGTCCTCTGCCTGGTGATCATCATGGCCGCCTACGATTTCTTCCTGGAACTCAGGAAGCCGCCCCAGCAGTGAGGGGCCGTGTTTGTCTTCGGATTGTCCCTGGCGAAAGGCGCCGGATTTGGCGATTGAAGGCGGCGGAAAGACTTCAACCCGAACACTTCACCGGAGCGGGTTCTGTTACGCTTCCTTAACCTGTAATGAAGCATCATCCCGTCATTACCAACGCGAGTATCCAGCCTGATCCCATGACGACAAGCAAAGTACCCGCGGGCGCCGGCCGCCCGCTTGAGATCGCCCGCGGACCGGTCGTTCTCCTTCTCGATGTCATCGCCGCCCTGGCGGCCTTCGGAGCCCTGATGATGCTGGTCGTCGGCCTGGTCGTCGGACAGGGCCAATGGATCTTCAGCCTGCCCCCCGCACTGGTGGCGGTCGGTAGTTTCGGGGCGGTCCGGCTCTACGACGCCGCCCTGCAGCGATCGGGATCGCTGACGGCATAGCCTCCATCGCACGGCTGGCGGCGCGGACGCCGGATCGCTAAGGTCCGGCGTTCTCACCCACCGACGCCGAGCGACATGGACCAGGCCCCCTTCCCCACCACCGACAACCCGCTGCTGACGGCGTCCACGCTGCCTCATGCGGCCGCGCCCTTCGACCGGATCGAGGCCGGGCATTTCATGCCGGCGCTGGAGGAGGCGATCGAGGACGCGCGCCGCCGGCTGGACGCCATCACCAGCGAATCCGCGCCGCCGAGCTTCGAGAACAGCATCGTCGCGCTGGAGAACGCGACGGAGGAGGTCGATCGGATCGCCGGGCTGTTCTACGTGCTGCTGGGCGCGGAGCGCACCGACGCGTTGCAGGCGCTGGCCGACAAGGTCGGGCCGAAGGTCGCGGCCTTCCAGAACGACATCCTGCTGGACGAGGCGCTGTTCGCCAGGGTGAAGACCGTCCATGACGGGACGGACGCTACCGCGCTGCGCCCCGACCAGCGGAAGCTGCTGGAAGACTTCTACGAGACGTTCGTGCGGAACGGCGCGCTTCTGAACGCCAACGAGAAGGGCGAGTTGCGCGCCATCGACGAGCGCCTGTCGAAGCTGGGACCGGCTTTCACCGAGAACATCCTGAAGGACACCAACGCCTTCGCCCTCTTCATCGAGGACGAGGCGGACCTGGGCGGGCTGCCGGAAAGCGCGGTATCCGCCGCCGCCGAGGCGGCCACAGCGAAGGGCCGCGAAGGAAGCTGGGCGTTCACGCTGGATATCCCGAGCTACCTGCCCTTCCTGAAGTTCGCCGACAGCCGCGAATTGCGCGAGACGCTGTGGCGCGCCTATGCGACGCGGGCGACGGAAGGCGCGACGGACAACCGGCCGCTGATCGCCGAGCGGGTCGGGCTACGCCATCGCCGGGCGCGGCTTCTGGGCTTCGACACCCATGCCGGTTTCGTGCTCCAGCGCCGGATGGCCGAAAGCCCGGAGCGGGTGCGGACCTTCCTGGACGAGATCGCCGCCGCCGCCCGTCCGGCGGCGGAGCGCGACCTTTCCGAACTCCAGGACCTGTCGCGGGAACTGGGCGGCCCGGACCCGCTGATGCCCTGGGACTTCTCCTACTATGCGGAGAAGCTGAAGCAGCGGCGCTTCGATTTCGAATCGGAGGCGCTGAGGCCCTATTTCGCGCTCGGCCGCGTGCTGGAGGGCGTGTTCGAGCACGCGAGGAGGCTCTACGGCGTCACCTTCCAGCCTACCACGGCGTTGCCGGTCTACCATCCCGACGTCCAGGTCTTCGAGGTCCGGGAGGAAGAGGAAGACAGGTTCGTCGGCCTGCTCTACGGCGACTTCTTCCCCCGCCCCGGCAAGCGCGCCGGGGCCTGGATGACCGTGGTGCGGGAGCAGAGCGGGCCCGAGCGGCCGCACATCGCGATCGTCTGCAATTTCAGCAAGCCCTCCCGGTTGAAGCCGTCGCTGCTGACCTTCGACGAGGTCAGCACGCTGTTCCATGAGATGGGCCACGCGCTGCACGGCCTGCTGTCCGACTGCGCCTACCGGTCCCAGGCGGGGACGAACGTGCTGTGGGACTTCGTGGAGCTGCCGTCCCAGATATTCGAGAACTGGATCCAGGAGAAGGAGAGCCTGGACCTGTTCGCGCGGCATCATGAAACCGACGAGCCCATCCCGGAGGAGCTGGCGCGCAAGATCAAGGAAAGCGCGAAGTTCCTCGCCGGCACGCAGGCGCTGCGGCAGGTGAGCCTCGGGCAACTCGACCTTGCCTGGCACGATCGCGACCCGGCCGGGATCGGGTCGGTCGACAGTTTCGAGGACAAGGTCACCGAACCCTTCAGGCTATTGCCGAAGGTCGATGGCGCGATGACGTCCCCAAGCTTCAACCACATCTTCGCCGGCGGCTATGCGGCCGGCTATTACAGCTACAAATGGGCCGAGGTGCTGGACGCCGACGCGTTCGAGCTGTTCCTGGAGCGTGGCCTGTTCGACCGCGAGACCGCGCGCCGGTTCAGGACGGAGATCCTGTCCAAGGGCGGATCGGAGCCGCCGATGGACCTCTACCGCCGGTTCCGGGGACGGGAACCCGACCCGAAGGCGATGCTGCGCCGGGACGGGCTGATTTAAGGCTGGCCGGTCCGGCTAAAGCCATGCGATGGGCGGCGTCGCGGCGGAAAATCGCCCGAATCGCCGCCCACCCTTCATCGATCTTCTGAAGAGCCGACGCCTGCCTGATAGAACGGGCGCGGCCGAGATCGAGAGGGACCAAGCAATGCTCAAGACCCGACTGCTGACGGGCGCCGCCCTGTTGTCGCTGGCCGTTCCCGCGACCGCCATGGCCCAGACGGGGCCACATGACGGAACCTACGAATACGCCGCCAGCGGCGGCTGGCGCGGCACGCTCGAGGTCGCCACAGGATCACGCGGCGAGACCTTCTTCACGATCCATACGCAAGGCGAGGATCAGCAGCGATGCAGCCTGTTCGCCGAAGGACGGCTGGAGGGCGACGCGGTGACGGTCGAAACCGCCGGCGGCGACGGCGTCGTCGTGCTGCGCTTCTTCCCGGACAATGCGGAGGTCGAGCCCAGCGGCTCCAGCGCGGATTTCTGCGATCCGGGCGGCCAGCTTGCCGGCATCTATTTTCCCAAGGACGATCAGGTGACGCTCCAGCGCGAGGATATCAGGAGCGTCCAGTTCAACCTGAACAAGCTGGGCTACGAGGCCGGGCCGACCGACGGCGTGATGGGCGACCGGACCCGGACAGCGCTGCGCGGTTTCCAGGAGGATGCCGAGCTTCCGGAGACCGGCTCGATCAGTCTGGAGACGATGTACAGGCTGGAGGAACGGGTGAACGCCGCGACGGCGGCTGCCGCCGACGCGCCCTCGGGCGTTGCGCTGTCCGAAGAACGGCCGATCGGCATGGCCAAACCCGCCGGCGACCGGGAGCTGAATGTCGAGCAGTTGCGCGACCCGCCGCCCCCGACGCTGGAATGGCTGACGGAAATCCCGCGCGAGCATATCGAGACGCTGGACCGGCTCTACAGCGAGGATGTGCCGGCCGCTATCGACTGGTCGAACCCGCCCTTCGAGATCGCGCTGGTCGATCTTGACGCCGAGGGCTCGGGCGCGGAGACGGACCGGGAGATCCTGGTCTACTGGAACGACACCTCCATGTGCGGCGACCAGGGCTGTATGCTGGAGGTCCTGCGCTGGGACGGCGACAGCTATGAGCCGGTGTTCCAGAGTTTCGCCCGGCAGGTCGCCATCGGCGAAGGTTTCGTCGAGGGCGTGCGGCCGCTGATCCTCAATGCTGAGGACGAGTTGGTCTGGAACGGCGAGTCCTACGAGATCGAGTATTACGAGCCGACGCCGGTCCGCTGAGCCTCTTCGTCAGGCGGCGCGTTCCAGCGCGATGGCAGTGGCCTCCCCGCCGCCGATGCAGAGGGAGGCCACGCCGCGTTTCAACCCGTAAGTCTCAAGCGCGTTCAAGAGCGTGACCATGATCCGCGCGCCCGACGCGCCGACCGGATGGCCCAGCGCGCAAGCCCCGCCATGGACGTTCACCTTGTCGGCCGGCAGGTCGAGGTCGCGCATCGCCGCCATGGTGACGACGGCGAACGCCTCGTTCACCTCGAACAGGTCGACATCGGCCGCCTTCCAGCCGGTCTTGTCGAACAGCGCCTGCATGGCCCCGATCGGCGCGGTGGTGAACCAGGCCGGCGCCTGGGCGTGGGTCGCGTGGCCCCGGACGGTCGCCAGCACCTTCAGCCCCCGCCTGTCGGCTTCCGACCGGCGCATCATCACCAGCGCCGCGCCGCCATCGGAGATGGAGCTGGAATTGGCCGCCGTCACCGTGCCGTCGGGGCTGAAGGCGGGCTTGAGGGAGGGAATCTTCTCAGGCCTCGCCTTGCGCGGCTGCTCATCTTCCGCGACCACGCTTTCGCCCTTCCGGTCCTTCACGGTCACGGACGCGATCTCCCGCGCGAAGGTGCCGTCGGACCCGGCCTTGCGGGCGCGCTCAAGGCTGCGGATCGCGAATTCGTCCTGGGCGTCGCGGGTGAACTGGTAGTGGGTGGCCGTCTCCTCCGCATAGGTTCCCATCAGCCGGCCCGGCTCATAGGCGTCCTCCAGCCCGTCCAGGAACATGTGGTCGTAGACCCGGCCATGGCCCATGCGGTAGCCGCCGCGCGCCCGGTCCAGCAGGTAGGGCGCGTTGGTCATGCTCTCCAGACCGCCTGCGACCATCATTCGGGCCGAGCCGGCGGCGATCAAATCATGGGCGAACATGGCCGCCTTCATGCCGGACCCGCACATCTTGTTGATGGTGGTGCAGCCGACCGAATCGGGGATGCCGGCGGCGCGGGAGGCCTGGCGGGCGGGAGCCTGCCCCATCCCGGCGGGCAGCACGCAGCCCATCACGACCTCCTCCACCTGATCGGCCGCGATCCCGGCGCGCTCCATCGCGGCCGCAATCGCGACGCCGCCCAGCGCCGGCGCCTTGACCGCCGCCAGATCCCCCTGGAAGCCGCCCATCGGCGTCCGCGCCGCGCCGACGATGACGACCGGGTCCTTCTCCGTCGCGCCGTTGGCGGTCATGGCGATATCCTCCGTTGGTGATGTCCTGCCCTTCGATATAAAGAGGACGGGCCGTTCCGCCTAGGGGCGACTCGGGTGTCATCAAACGTCATCATTTGTCATCATTCCGGTAGCCGTTCCATGCCTTCCCCCTCCCCCGCCCCGCACGTTCTCGGCGACCTCACTGTCGAACGGTTCCTGGCCGAATACTGGCAGAAGAAGCCGCTTCTGATCCGGCAGGCGATCCCCGGCTTCACCGGCCCGCTGGAGGCCGACGACCTGGCGGGCCTGGCCTGCGAGCCGGAGGCCGAATCGCGGATCGTGCTGGAGACCGGCGGAACGCCGCCCTGGGAGTTGCGGCACGGACCCTTCGACGAGGCGGATTTCGCGACTCTGCCGCCGGAACGCTGGACGCTGCTGGTGCAAGGTGTCGACCGCTGGGTTCCGGAGGTGGCGGAATTGCTGGAAGGTTTCCGCTTCATCCCGTCCTGGCGGATCGACGATGTGATGGTCAGCTACGGCGCGCCGAAGGGCGGCGTCGGCGCGCATTACGACCAGTATGACGTGTTCCTGCTGCAGGGCGCCGGCTACAGGCGCTGGCGCGTCGGCCCCCGCTGCGACGCCGCGAGCCCGCGCGTGGAGGGCGTGCCCTTGCGCATCCTGAAGGAGATGCCTGTCACCGACGAATGGGTGCTGGCGCCCGGCGACATGCTGTATTTGCCGCCGGGATTCGCCCATGACGGCGTCGCGGAACCGGCCCCGGAGGGCGGGGTCGCGGCGGCCGATGGCGGCTGCCTGACCTATTCGATCGGCTTCCGCGCGCCGTCCGCCGCCGAACTGGCGACCGCCTTTGCCGATGCGCTGGCGGAGCGCGCGGCTGACGGCGCAGAGGAGCCGCGCTACGCCGACCCCGGCCTCGCGCCCCAGCCCAATCCCGGCATGATTGCGCCCGACGCGCTGGACCGCGCTCGTGCCCTGTTGCGCGCGGCGCTGGAGGATGACGAGGCGGTGGCCGGCTGGTTCGGCCGGCATGTCACCGAACCGAAGCCGGGTGCGCCGGTCGAGCCGCCGGGGCGGCCGATGAATGCGAAGGCGCTGGCCGCCAAGGCGGCGAAGGGCGCGGCGCTCGTCCGCTCCGCCGACGCGCGGCTGGCCTTCATCGACCGGCCGGACGGCAGCGCAACCCTGTTCGCCGACGGCGACGCCCGCCCCTGCCCCGCCGGCCCCGCCGCCGACCTGGCCCGCGCCGTCGCCGGCCGGCCGTCGGTCCCTCTGCCCGCCGACCTGCCGCCGGAGGCCGTTGAGGTGGCGCTGTGGCTGGTCAACCAGGGCTTGGTTTCGGTGGAATAATTCTGGTGTAGGCAAATGTAGGCTTTTGTCGGCTTTTTCCGGTAGAGACGGCCTTCGCAAGGAATGTTTTCCTTATCCTGAGCCTGTCGAAGGATGCGGGCACTCATGGTTCGACAGGCTCACCATGAGGAAGCGAGGCGAGGCCGCTCCCCCTTTACGGTCATTCCAGCGAAGGCTGGAATCCATGGGATGCCGCCGCCCTCACCGGCCGGAGAGAACGAAGCCATCTGTTTTGCCTGTCGCCGACGCCGCATGGATGCCGGATCGGGGTCCGGCATGACGGTTTTGAAAGGAAGGTGAGAAACGGCCTCATTATGCTTATAGTCCTATATCGTGTCTTGTCCGATTGCAAGGACGAAGCACGGGGATGGCAGCCGGGTCAGCCCGGCACGAGGAGGGCGGTGGCGTACATGATGGCGACGCCCGAAGCGATGCCGGCCAGCGCCGTGCCGGAGGTCCAGGGGCGGCCCTCCGATCGGGCGCGGCGGCCCAGCAGGGCAGAGACTTCGACGATCACCTGGAGGATGGCGCCGGCGCCGACGGCGAGCGCCAAGGCCGCCCAATGGGGCGAGAAGGCGTAGCTGCCGAGCCAGATGCCGGCGACGGCGGGCAGGCCGGCCAGCGCGGCGAGCGCCGCGAAGGCCGGCAGGCCGGGCGGTTCATCGACCAAAGGCGCGACGATGCCGACGCCTTCGGTCAGATTATGCAGGGTGAAGCCGAACACCAGGAACGTCCCTAGCGCCGCCGCGCCCGTGGCGAAGGCCGAGCCGATGGCCAGCCCCTCCCCCAGATTGTGAAGGCCGATGCCGAGCGCGATCGAGAAGGCCAGCGGCAGTCCCGAAAGCGCGCGGCCCTTGCGTCGCCCCACCGCCATCAGGCCGGCGAAGGAAAGCGCGGCGACAAGCCAGACCATCGCCGTGGCGTCCAGCCCCGGCGCGGCTTCGGCGGCGAGGTCGAGCGCTTCCGCCATCGTGTCGACGAGAAGAAAGCCCAGCAGGCCGACGGTCAGCGCCAGCGCGAAGCCGAACATCCGCGTCCCGCCTGCCCGCAGCGCGGGGTAGAACAGCATCCCGAGCGCCACCGGCGCCAGACCGACCATCAGCCCGACCAGCCCCAGCGCGCCCAGGCTGCCAGAGCCTGGGGTCGGCGCGGCGACGTCTATCGTATAGTCGAAGACCGCACCGGTCGCCGTCACCATGGCGATGTGATGCGCCTCGCCCATGATCCACGGATAGGGAATGTGCAGCCATGCCGAGGTCAGGCGGGGGATCGGCCCCCGAGGCTCCTGCGTGAAGGTCCAGTAGGCGCCGTCAACCTGCACTTGCGCGATATCGACAGGGGCCGAGCCGCCCGCGCGCACCAGGAGGGCGATGCCGGCATCGTCGAGAATCCGCCGCTCCACCGTCAGTTCCTCGACCGGCGGCAGCGCGCCGGTGAGCCGATCGAGCGGATCGGCGGCGAGGAACGCGCCGCCCAGGACGACGATGAGCGCCAGCGGCGCGAGGATCGCCAGGATCAGCCGCAGGGTCAGTCGCCGGCCTGTCATGCCGCGCCCTCCCGCACGTCGAAGAGGCTCATCCAGCCCAGTTCGGCGAATTCCGTCTGGTGGGCGTGGAACATGTATTGCCCCGACTCATGATTCCCGAAGGAGAATTCGAGGATGCCGCGCTGCGCCTGACACTGCATGACGGTGTCGATGGTGCGCGATGTCGGCGTCAGCGTGGTGCCGTGGTCGTAATAGTCGAAGAAATTCGCGTGGAGATGGAAGCTGTTGATCGGATCGAATTCGGTCACGTTGACCAGATAGACCCTTACCGGCCGGGCGCGGTCGATCGGAATAGGGTGTTTCGTATAGGCATGGGCGACGGTGTTGACGGCGTAGATCTCGTTCTCATCGTCGAAATTCGTGTCGAAGGCGTTCATCACCATCACGAATTCCTGCCAGCGCAGGTTTTCCGGATCGCCCAGAAGACGAGACCGGGCGGCGGCCGCTTCCTCCGGATGGCGCGCGGGATCGGGATCGACGATGAAGGCGCCGTAGAGGCCCTTGTGGATGTGCCGTTTCAGCGGCACGGAATGGCAGTGATAGAGGTGGCAGCCGAACGGGAAGGCGTCGAACTCATAGACGAACTCACCGCCCGGCGGGACTTCCCCCGCCCCCGGAACGCCATCCATCCGGGCGGCGTGGATGCCATGGAAATGGAGGCTGTGGGGATGAGAGCCGAAATTGCGGAACCGTATCCGCAGCCTCTCGCCTTCGGTTGCGCGGAGCGTCGGGCCGGGGACGCGGCCATTATACGTCCAGGCCGGAAACAGGAGGCCGGGCGCGATCTCGATCTCCTTGTCCTCCGCGAGGATATCGAACTCCCGCGCGACGCGGCCGTCGGCGTCGCGGACGAGACGGCCCCTGTCCCAATCCGTCAGGATCTCATGCGGATCGAAGCCGTTGCGCGCGGAATCGACCTCCCCCACGGTGATCATGCCGTCATGGGTCGCGTGGACCGTTTCATCGATCGGGGGCATGCCGTTTCGGACGCCGCCGCCATGTGCGCCGTGGGACGCGCCCGCATCGGCGCCGAACGCCGCGCGAACAGCCTGGACGCCGCCCAGCGCGGCGCCTCCGGCAAACATCAGGCGACGGGTTATCGGCCGTTGGAAGAAGGATTTCATCGCGCCGTCCCGGACCTTGCGACATCGAATGTATTGTCTGCTACCTTATGTAGCCACGACTACTTTCCGCCATCACGGACCATCCGTCAACAGCTTGATCCCCGCCGCCGAAGAGGCGATACCATCAGGGTGGCGGCCATATCGGACTTTGCGAAGGAACCATCGTGATCGGGCAGCAGACGCGCACAAATGCCGACGAGATGCCGGACGCCGACCGGCAGGCGGCGAACTTCCGCGGCGTTCGCGACGCGCACCAGATGGAGGTCGCGGAGGATTATGTCGAACTGATCGCGGACCTGATCGACACCACCGGCGAGGCCCGCACGGCGGACATCGCCCGCCGGCTCGGCGTGGCGCATCCGACGGTGGTCAAGACGATCGCCCGGCTGCAGCGCGACGGGCTGGCGGAAAGCCGGCCCTACAGGTCCATCTTCCTGACCGACGAGGGCCGGGCGCTGGCGGCGCGCTGCAAGCAGCGCCATGAGCTGGTGGTGGGTTTCCTGAAGGCGATCGGCGTCGACGCGGAAACCGCCGAGCGCGACGCGGAAGGCATCGAGCACCATGTCAGCGCCGCGACGCTGGCCGCATTCGAGCGCGTGATCGAGGCGCGGCGGCCGGTTTGAGCGGCGCCCGTCGGATCGCGACGCCTGCGCACGCATGGTTCGACGGGCTCACCATGAGGGAGAGAGTGAGGTCCCTTCCCTTTTTCTGGTCATTCCAGCGGAGGCTGGAATCCATGGGTCGTCGCCGCCTCACTGGCCGGAGAAGATGAAGCTATCCGTTTCGCCTACCGCCGGCGTCCCATGGATGCCGGATCAGGTCCGGCATGACGGTTTTGGGAGGGATGTGCACACATGGTTCGACGGGCTCACCATGAGGGGTGAATCGGGAGCCTGACATAACCGCTTACAATGAGGGAGGAGCGCGGCATGAAGGTTGGAGATGTTTTTCCCAACGTCAGGGGCTACATCACGCAGGACAAGTTCCTGATCGGCAGGACGCTGGCCGAGCTTGAGCGGAATCTGGGCTTTCATACCGGCCGGCTGATGGCGGGAGCGTTGTTCGTGAAGCTGGACGCGCTGCCGGCGAAGGAGGCGTTCGAACTGGGCGGCTATTCCATGACCGCCAAGCACCGGTTCGAGATGCCGCGCGGTTTCGATGTCTCGAAGCTGAAGGCCATGGCCATGGAGCGATGGACACTGACGGGACCGGACAGGCTGATAAAGGTGCTGGCCGAAACCCTCCATGACGAAGACATGACGGATGACGACCAGTACCCTCCCGGTCTGGGCATCCCGCAATGGAACATCACGGACGCGGTCCCCGGAACCGTGGTGGCCACGCCGAAGACCTGGAGCGACAGATACCGACCCCAGCTGTGAGAGGGCCCTACGGCTCCGGCTGCTGCTGGGTGATGCAGTGGATGCCGCCGCCGCCCCAGGCGATGTCGGAGGCCGGGACCTGGACGATCTTCCGGTCGGGGAAGGTCTCCTTCATGATGCGGAAGGCGGCGCGGTCTTCCGCCGCGCCGAAGGCCGGCATCACGATGCCGCCATTGGGCATGTAGAAATTGACATAGGAGAGCGTGATCCGGCCGCCGTCGGGATAATCGCGGCGGGCGGGCTGGGGCAGTTCCACGATCTCCAGCGCGCGGCCCCTGGCGTCCGTCTCTCCCTTCAGGCGGGTGACGTTGTCCTGGACCGTCGCGTAGTCCGGATCGTCCGTGTCGGATGGCGAGGTTATCATGAGCACGCCCGGCCGGGCGAAGCAGGCCAGTTCGTCGATATGGCCGTCGGTCTCGTCATCCTCCAGCCCGTCGCCGAGCCACAGCACCTTCTCCACGCCCAGATAGTCCTTCAGGCCCTGCTCGATCGCCGCCTTGTCCAGTCCGGGGTTGCGGTTGGGGTTGAGCAGGCATTGCTCCGTCACCAGCGCCGTGCCCTCGCCATCGACATGGATGGCCCCGCCCTCCAGCACGAAGGGCGCCTCGAACCGGCGGGCGCCGACCTTCTCGATGATGACGGCGGCCAGCGCGGCGTCCTGGTCGTAGGGCTTGTACTTCTCCCCCCAGGCGTTGAACTTCCAGTCCGCCGCCGCGAGCGCGCCCTTGCCGTCGACAAGGAAGGTCGGGCCGGAATCGCGCAGCCAGCTATCGTCGATCGGCGCGGACAAGATCTCGATCCCGGAGCCCAGCGCCAGCGACGCCTCCGCCACGTCGGAGGGATTGCAGACCATGGTGACGGGCTCGAACTCGGCGATCGCCCGGGCGACGTCGGCATAGGCGGTCGCCGCCGCCTCCATCCGATCGCCCCAGACCTCCTCCCTGCATGGCCAGCCCATCCAGGTCCGGGTATGGGGATCCCATTCGGCCGGCATACGGAAGCCTTCGGCCGCCGGATTGGTCATGATGCGAAGCTCGCGAAAGTTGACAGGCGCGGCAGGGTATCGGCGCGAGCCCGGATTGACAATCGCGGGGGTTAAAAACGATTAGGGCCCGATATCCGCCGGATGGAGGCGGACCGGACCCTGTCGGTGGTTTTTTGAAAGCTTACAAGGGGAGGCGCGGGACGCCGTCGACCCTTGGGGGCTTTGTCAGTAGGCGCGCGGGAAAGGCGCGACGGAACGGCTGGCCGGGGAATTGGCGCCGAGCCGGAGAATGGTCAGGAAAACCAGAAGGGACTGCACGGAAATGCTCCAGGGCTGTTTCAGATGGCCTTGAAATAATATGACTCGGGCTGCGCCACCAGAGGGGTGGTTGGCCGGGCGGTCATGCGTGGGGTGCATGGCGTCTGCCGCCGGTGGTGCGGGGATGGCCTATGGATTCCGGATCAGGTCCGGAATGACCAATGAAAACAATGCGATGATGTGCGAGAGGCGCTACGGGCCGGCGGCGGCGGCGAGGCGTTCGTCGCGTTGGCGGGTGCGTTCCTGGCGGCCGGCGAGCCAGCCGGCGACGATGATGCCGGCGGAGACGATGGTGATGATGATGGTCGCCAGCGCGTTAACCTCCGGGCTGACGCCGAGCCGGACGCTGGAGAAGATGACCATCGGCAGGGTCGTGGAGCCGGGGCCGGAGACGAAGCTGGCGATCACCAGATCGTCCAGCGAGAGGGTGAAGGCGAGCAGCCAGCCGGCGACGATCGCCGGCGCGATGATCGGCAGGGTGATGACGAAGAAGACCTTCACCGGCCGCGCGCCGAGGTCCTGGGCCGCCTCCTCCAGGCTTTCGTCCAGGGTGACCAGCCGCGACTGGACGACGACGGCGACATAGGCCATGGCGAAGGTGACATGGGCGATGACGATGGTGATGAACCCCCTGCCCGGCGGCCAGCCGATCAGTTCCTCCAGCGAGACGAAGAGAAGCAGCAGGGAGAGGCCGGTGATGACTTCCGGCATGACGAGGGGCGCGGTGATCATGCCGCCGAACAGGGTCCGCCCGCGGAAGCGGCCGAACCGGGCCATGATCATCCCGGCCAGCGTGCCCAGCACGATGGCGATGGTGGCCGTCAGCGCGCCGACCCGAAGCGACAGCCAGGCGGCCGACAGCATCTGCTCATTGTGCAGCAGTTCCCCGTACCATTTCACCGACCAGCCGGCCCAGACGGTGACCATGCTGCTTTCGTTGAAGGAGAAAATCACCAGCAGGATGATCGGCAGGTAGAGGAAGGCATAGCCGAAGATCAGCGAGGCGAAGAGGAATTTCGACTTGCCCATGTCAGTCCCTCGCCTCCTGCGCGCGACCCTGCATCCATTGGAAGAGCATCATCGGCACCACGAGGAAGAGCAGGATCGCGATGGCGACGGAGGACGCGACCGGCCAGTCGCGGTTGGAGAAGAATTCGTCCCACAGGACCTTGCCGATCATCAGCGTGTCCGGCCCGCCCAGAAGCGCGGGGATGACGAATTCGCCCACCGCCGGGATGAAGACCAGCAGCGACCCCGCGACGATGCCGGGAAACGACAGCGGCAGGGTGATGGCGAGGAAGGCCTTCCACGGCCGGGAGCCCAGATCGGCAGCCGCTTCCAGGAGCGACATGTCCATCTTCTGCAGCGTGGCGTAGAGCGGCAGGACCATGAAGGGCAGGTAGGAATAGGTGATACCGACATAGATGGAGAAGTCGTTGTAGATCAGCTCCAGCGGCTGATCGATCAGCCCCGTCCAGATCAGGAAATTGTTCAGCAGACCATTGCCCTTGAGGATTCCGATCCAGGCATAGACGCGGATCAGGAACGAGGTCCAGAAAGGCAGGATGATGAGCATCAGAAGAGGCGTGCGGTAGACCGGATCCGCCCTTGCGATGGCGTAGGCCATCGGATAGCCGATCAGGAGGCACAGCAGCGTCGAGACGAACGCCATCTTCACCGAGTTCAGATAGGCGATGATGTAGAGATTGTCCGACAGCAGGAAGAGATAGTTGTAGAAGGTGATGCGGACCGTCAGGTAGGCCCCTTCGGCCCATTCGATCAGCGCCGAATAGGGCGGCTGGGCGATCAGCGGTTCGGCCAGGCTGATCTTCAGCACGATCAGGAACGGGATCAGCAGGAACAGCAGAAGCCACAAATAGGGGACGGCGATCACCAGCCCCCTTCCGATCTTTCGGGAACGGGCCGCGTGCGCCCCGGCTTCTTCCGCGCGGTCGGTCACTGCGTCAGCACCACGCCGGCATAGGGCTGCCAGCTGACATAGACCTCGTCCTGCCAGGTGATCGGCAGCTCGGTCATCCGGGTCAGGTTGGGCGCGGTGACGCGCACCGTCTTCCCCGAGGCCAGCCGGATCAGATAGATCGACATGTCGCCCAGATAGGCGATCTCATGCACCGTGCCACGCGTCGCGTTGCGCGGCGATTCCGCGTCGTAGCCGGCCGGCGGCTCCTTGGAGATCGTCATCTTCTCCGGCCGAACGGCGACCCAGACCTGGGCCCCTTCGGGCGCGGAGATGCCATGGTCGATATAGAGGTCGCAGCCCGTTTCCTCCGACGCGATGGTGACGTAGCCCGGCTCGTCCTCCACCAGCCGGCCGCTGAAGGTGTTCACCGAGCCGATGAACTCCGCCACGAATTTCGAAGCCGGGTACTCATAGATCTCCGTTGGCGTGCCGAGCTGGGCGATGAGGCCGGAATCCATCACCGCGATCCGGGAGGACATGGTCATCGCCTCCT
This sequence comes from Inquilinus sp. CAU 1745, assembly GCF_039839375.1. Taxonomy (NCBI): domain Bacteria; kingdom Pseudomonadati; phylum Pseudomonadota; class Alphaproteobacteria; order Rhodospirillales; family Rhodospirillaceae; genus Inquilinus; species Inquilinus sp. CAU 1745. The sequence goes on along the minus strand of NZ_JBDOQU010000021.1, from coordinate 34,721 downwards.
CCTGGTCGTGGGTCACGATGATGAAGGTGATGCCGATCTTTTCCTGGATGTTCACCAGCTCGAACTGCGTCTGCTCCCGCAGCTTCTTGTCGAGCGCGCCCAGCGGCTCGTCCAGTAGCAGCAGCTTCGGCCGCTTGACGATGCTGCGCGCGAGCGCGACGCGCTGGCGCTGGCCGCCGGAAAGCTGGTGGGGCCTTCGCTTGGCGAAGCGCCCGAGCTGGACGAGGTCCAGAACCTCCGCCACCCGATCCCTGATCTCCGCCTTGGGCGTCCGGTCCTGCTTCAGTCCGAAGCCGACATTCTGCTCCACCGACATGTGCGGGAAGAGCGCGTAGGACTGGAACATCATGTTGACCGGCCGCGCATAGGGCGGCACGCCCGACATGTCCACGCCGTCGATCAGGATCTTGCCCTCGGTCGGCGTCTCAAACCCGGCCAGCATGCGCAGGAGCGTGGTCTTGCCGCAGCCCGACCCGCCCAGGAGCGAGAAGAATTCCCCTTGATGGATAGAGAGGCTGACATCGTCGACGGCGGTGAAGTCGCCGAACTTCTTGGTCACCCTCTCGATACGGACATAGGGCCGGGCGGCAGGATCGCGCCACGGCTCCAGCTTATCAGGCTTCTGTTCGCTGACCGCCACGATGCCCCCGCATTGCCGTCCCCGCGCCCTTCAGGACGTCCCGGCGCCGCCGAAGCGACGGGCCGGGACGCGTCCTCATCTCGATACCGGCCTTACTCGACGCCGGTGCGGATGCGGGTCCAGGTCCGCGTCCGCTCCCGCGCGTAGCGCGGGCTGGCGGTGCCGACGGAGAACAGCCTCTCCTGAACCTCCGGCGGCGGGAAGATGCCGGGATCGTTGCGAATATAGTCGTCGACCATCGGCAGCGATGCGGGGACGGGGTTGCCGTAGGCGACGTAGTTGGTGATGCCGGCCATCACCTCGGGTTCGAGGATGAAGTTCATGAAGGCGTAGGCTTCGTCGACATTCTCCGCGTCGGCGGGGATGCCCATCATGTCGAACCAGACGATCGTCCCTTCCACCGGGATCGAATAAACGATCTCGTTGCCGTTGTCGGCGTCTTCCGCCCGGAACGACGCCTGATAGACATCGCCCGACCATCCGACCGCAAGGCAGATGTCGCCGTTCGCCAGATCCTCGATGTATTGGGAGGAATGGAATTTCCGGATATAGGGCCGGACGGAGAGCAGAAGCTCTTCCGCCGCCGCCAGTTCCTCCAGATCCTCGCTGTTGGGATCATAGCCCAGATAATTCAGCGCGATCGGCAACATGTCGGTTGGCGCGTCGAGGACCGAGACGCCGCAATCGGCGAATTTCGACACCACCTCCGGATCGAAGATCATGTCCCAGCTATTGACCGGGGCGTCGGGCATCCGCTCCTCGATCATGGCGCGATTATAGCCGATGCCGTCGGTGCCCCACTGATAGATGATGGCGTGCTTGTTGCCCGGATCGGCCGTTTCCACCCGCTCCATCAGCCCTTCGTCCAGATTCTCCCAGTTCGGGATCTTCGACCGGTCGAGCTCCAGATAGATGCCGGCCTGGATCTGCCGCGCCAGTTGCGGCTGGGCCGTCGGCACGACGATGTCGTAGCCGGAATTGCCGGCCAGCAGCTTCGCCTCCAGCACCTCGTTGCTGTCATAGACGTCGTAGGTGACCTCGATGCCGGTTTCGGCGGTGAAGTCCTCCAGCGTCGTTTCGCCGATATAGTCCGACCAGTTGTAGATGTTGAGCTGCTGCGCGCCCGCCAACCCTGGAACCATGAGCGCCGACATTGCCGCCGCGCCGATGAAAGCCCTTCCGATTTGCCGCTTCATAAAGCCACCCCTAATGACGTTTGAGCTTTGGGGAATGATCGTCCCCGTTTTTCTTCAGCTTCCCTACCCGCGTCATTCCACCCATCGGCGCGTTCCATGTCAACAATCAGCCGGCACCAGCGCGAGGAGAACCGGATCATCGCAACCCGGCGACCAACGCGAAATCGGCCGGCTTGCGCGGCGGCAGGGGCGGCGTGAAGGCGGGGGTGTGATCGGGAATTTGGGTCCGGCGGCGCGCCGAGGGCGACGCCCAGGGAGACCAGGCCACCCGTTCGACATCGCCATAGCGCAGGGGATCCAGCTCTATGGGCGCGGCGTCGCTGGGAAGCCGCATCGGATGCCACTGATCGATGACGGAATGGCAGGCGGCGACGCCGTCGATCAGCCGCAGCATCGCGCAATCCTGCCCGGTGGCATAGGACAGCGCATGGTCCGTCACGGTCCTGCCCGTTGCCGCGGCGCTGACGCCGTCGGCGGCGTAGGAGGCGACGACGACGGGCGCGGGCAGGCCGCAGCCGCCCAGCGCCAGAACGCCGGCTATCGCCATCGCTATCGGCAGGATGTTGCCCGACACATCCGCTCCCTCTCCCGTTCCACCCGAAGTGGACAGTCATAATGGGTTGGGCGCAAGTGTTAATTTTCCGGGATGGGAAAATTCGGCAGTGGATTGAATTGGAAGGGAAAAGGGGAACCAACTCCCCTCACCCTCCCGCTTCGCGGGTCCCTCCCTCTCCCACAAGGGGAGAGGGTCGCGTTGGTAGCCCTCTCCCCTCGTGGGAGAGGGTTGGGTGAGGGGCGGTTGGTTCGGGGTTACATCTTCCCCAGATCGCGGGCGGTGGCGTCGATGGCGGTCTTGGCGCGGGAGACCATCTCGTCGATCTCCGGCTTGGTCATGGTCAGCGGCGGGGAGAAGACCATGGCGTCGCGGACCGCCCGCATGACCAGATTGTTGGCGAAGCAATGGTCGCGGCATTTGGCACCGACCGCCCCGTATTTCGGGAACCGCTTGCGGGTCTTCTTGTCCTCGACAAGCTCGATCGCGCCGATGAAGCCGACGCCCCTCACCTCCCCGACCAGCGGATGGTCGGCGAACGTCTCCCTCATCTTCTGCTGGAGGTAGGGCCCGGTTTCGGTGCGCACGCGGTCGACCAGCTTCTCCTTCTCCAGGATGTCCAGATTGGCCAGCGCCACGGCGGCGGCCACCGGATGCCCGGAATAGGTGAAGCCGTGATAGAATTCGCCGCCTTCCTCGATCAGCGTTTCGGCCACGCGATCGCCAACCATCACGGCCGACAGCGGCACGTAGCCGGACGTGATGCCCTTGGCCAGCGTCATCAGATCGGGCTTGATGCCGTAGAGGTCGGAGCCGAACCAGTGGCCGGTGCGGCCGAACCCGCAGATCACCTCGTCGGCGATCAGCAGCACGTCATACTCCTTGCAGATGCGCTGGAGTTCCGGCCAGTAGCTGGCCGGCGGGATGATGACGCCGCCGGCGCCCTGGATCGGCTCCGCGATCACGGCGGCGACCGTGTCGGCGCCCAGTTCCCTGATCCGATCCTCGATCGCGCGGGCGGCGATCAGGCCGAACTCCTCCACATCATGGCCGCCGCCGAAATCGTACCAGTAGGGCGGCATGACATGGTGGAAGCCGGGGAACGGCAGGTCCGCCTGCCCGTGCATCGCATCCATGCCGCAGAGCGAGACCGACACCATGGTCGAGCCGTGATAGCCATACTTCCGGCCGATGATCGTCTTCTTCCGGTGCTTGCCCTTCAGGTTCCAGAAATGGCGGACCATGCGGACGATGGTGTCGTTCGCCTCCGACCCCGAATTTGCGTAGAAGGCGTGGTTCAGCCCTTCGGGCGTCAGGTCGACCAGACGCTTCGACAGTTCGATCACCGGGACCGTCGTGGTCTTGAAGAAGGTGTTGTAGAAGGGCAGTTCCAGCAACTGGTCATAGGCCGCGCGGGCCAGTTCCTCCCGGCCGTAGCCGACATTGACGCACCACAGGCCGGCCATGCCGTCCAGCATCTTCTCGCCGTCTGAATCCCAGAGCCAGACGCCCTCGGCCTTCGTGATGATGCGGCTGCCGCCTTCGCCCGCAAGGCTCTTGTGGTCGGTGAAGGGCGGCAAATGGTGCTGCGTGTTGAGACGCTTCCACTCCGCGGTGGTGCGCTGCATGTGGGTCATGGGTCTTCCCCCGGTATCGAAATGCTTGGAAATTTGTCAGCTTGAACGCGCGCGGGATCAGCCGCGCGGCGGGTTGTAGCCGATGCGCGCGCAGAGGATCAGCAGTTCCGCCCGGCGCGACCGCCGGTTGCCGAAAAGCGCGATTCCAAGGGGTATGCCCATGGGCGAGATAATGTCCGAAGGCGCGGGCGCTGTCGAGCGTTCCGGTAGCGCCCGCAGTCACCGTTCAGATGAGAAATGACGCTTCAGATAGGAGAGGATCAGTTCCCGCTGCTCAGGCGATTGTTCGGGCATGCCCTGCTCCTCGATCATCCAGTTCCAGAGATAATCCCAGCGGGCGTCGGAAACGTGCTGCTGGCGGATGATAGCCGTCGAATGGCAGGCAGAGCACAGGTAGAACGTCTCCTCCATGCCCTCGGAAACCGGCAGGTCGCCGAATTCGGGATCGGTAGGCGTGGAAGGGCCGGCCGCCATCCCCGCTATGGGGGCGGCGGCGCGGGCCATCGGATTGAAGCCGCCGCTATCGGCGGAACGCGCCATTTCGGCGACCTGGCGACGGCGCGCCTCCGCTTCGGCGGCCTCGGCGGCCGCCCGTTCGGCCTCCGCCGTCGCCTGCCGTTCCGCCTCGGCCTGCTGCTCGGCCAGCAATGCGGCTTCCCGCGCCGCCTGCCGGTCGATCGCCCATTGTTCCGCGTACCGCGTCACCGCCCAGTGACCGCCGCCGCCGACCGCCGCCGACAGGACGACCGCCACGCCGAACGCAATAAGATGCTGCGCCATGAATAAACCGGTTTCCGTGTTTCTTCGGGAAGATTCTCCCATGGCCGCCCGCGCGGCGGCCATGGGACGGAGTCGGGATCAGACCGCGAAAACGGCGATCCGATGGATCATGTTGTTGCCGTAGCCGCGGGGATTCCAGCCGGGCACGACGGGCGGCTGCATCTTGCCCTCGCCGTCGGTTGCCCTCGCCCACACCTCGTAATAGCCGGCTTCCGGGAGGGTGATGTCGGCCCGCCACCGCTGCCACGCATATTTGTTCGGCGGAGCGTCGAGCGCGGCTTCCTGCCAGGTCTGGCCGAAATCCACCGACACATGCATCGCCGCCACGTCGCCCGCGCCGGCCCAGGCGTGGCCGCGGATTTCAGTCGGCTGGCCGACGGGGGCCTGCGCGCCGCTTTCCGGGAATGTGATGAGCGACTTCACCGGCATGACTGTGAGGATCTCCATATCCTCCTCCGGCACCTCGATTCCCGGAGCGACCGGGTAGGCCGGCAGCCGGTAGGAATATCCCGTCATCTTCGGCCCGTCATGGACCTGATTCCGCACCCAGATGCGATTGAGGAACTTCTGCGACGCCGACCCGGGATAGCCCCCGATCAGCAGCCGCAGCGGAAAACCGTGGAGGGCCGGGACGGGTTCGCCATTCATCGCCCAGGCGATCATGTTCTCCGGCTCCATCGCCTTTTCGATGGGAACGCCGCGCGAAATGACGACCTTCTCCACATCGCCGGAGAGATGAACGTCGTTGCCATAGTGCGCGGTATAGACCGCCGACGGCTTCACGCCCGCCGCGTCCAGCACGTCGCGCAGCCGCACGCCGGTCCATTCGGCGTTGGCGATCGCGCCGACCGACCATTGGTTGCCCGAGGCGCCGGGCTGGTAGAACGCGCGGCCGTTGCCGCCGCATTCGAGCCACATCTGCCGGGTGACGGGTTCGAAATTGTTCTTCAGGTCGTCGATCGTGAGTTCCAGCGGCGTGTCGACCTCACCGTCGATCGTCAGGCGCCACCCTTCGGCGTTCTGGTCCAGCGCCGTCTGCGGAACAAGCCCGTTGAAGCGGACGAAGTGCCGGGAATAGGGCGTCACATCGTCATCGAGGAGGTGAGCCGGCGTCTCCGCGTTCAGCGGCCGGTCGCTGAGGAGGCTCAGCCCGTCCTTCCCGGTCATGAGGTCGATGCCGGTGTCCTGGGCGTAGGCGGCGGGGATGAGCCCCGACGGCATGTAACGATGGAAAGGGATGGCCGCGCCCAGCATCGCCGTCATCGTCGCGAGGCCGGCGCCCTTGAGGAATCCACGACGGTCGCCATGGGCGACCCGTCCGAAGACGATCCGATCCGCCTCGTCGGGCTGGTCGGCATAGGCTTCCCGGATATCCTGGGGCGACAGCGGCGATTTCGCCGGCCGGCGATCGTCGATATGGGACATTCCCCTCTCCCTCCTTCTTGTCGTTCTGGCCATCCGCGAATGGGCGAAAGCCCCCGGACGCGGAAGAAGAGACCGGAAAAAGCGGGGATTTATTCCATGACGCCTGAAAAATACCGGAGGCAGGAAATACCGGGGCGTCAGCCGATGCAGGGAGCGTTCGCCGGGTCGCCGTTTCGGGCCAGGACCGTGTCGTCCGCGACCCCATCGTCGGAATGACGGCTGAATTCCTCGACCAGATCGACCACCGCATCGAAACGATCGAGGGCCATGCCTTCGGCGACCAGCGCGTAGCCGGTTTCCCCGACGCGCCAGACGGCCGTCCGCAGGCCGTCGATCTCCTTGACCGGTCTTTGCGGCGCGTCCCCGGACGCCGCGCCGATCCATAGACCGAGCCGGCAGCCGCGCGTGCCGGAATAGCCGACGAACAACCCAGCCGCCTCTCCGGTGGCGGAAACCGTCATGTCGGACACCCACAGGCGAAGGCCGGAAAGGTCGGGAACGCCCCGCGGCGGGATCGTCGCGGCCGCCGCCATCCCGGCGGCGCGCAGAGGGTCGGCTTCCGCATCCCTTTCCAGCCAGGCGGCATGCTCGGCCATCGCGATCGTCCTGAGATCGCCCTGCCCTTCGGCCGCCGTCAGATGGATCGCCGCGCCAGCCCCTACCGCGAGCAGAAGAAGGATCGTCGCCGCCCATGCGACGGGGCGGAATGACCGAGAGCGCGATCGATCCGCCAGCGGCGGCAACCCGGCGATCGGTCCCGCGTCGAGGGCGGCGATGCTGGCGGCCTTCAACCGCGTCAGTTCGGCGATCCGCGCTGCCAGACGGGGATCGGAAGCCGCGCCGGCGGCGACCCGCGCCGCGGCGTCGGCATCCAGTTCGCCATCCACATAGGCGTTGATTTCCTGCCAGTCAGGCTCGTTCATGGCGGCCGCGTTCATGGTCTTCGATTCATCCGCAAGGGCCGGACGTTGTTTCCCCTCAAAACGCCCAGAAGCGAACTTCGGGCACGGCTCAGGCGGCTCATCACCGTGCCGACCGGCGTCTCCAATATGGTGGCGACCTCCGCATAGGGAAAGCCGGCAAGGTCGACGAGCGCGATGACCTCCCGATGTTCCGGAGACAGCCGGTCGAGCCCCTGGCGCACGGCGATGACGTTGACGACGGCGGTTTCGCCGTCCCACCGGTCCGCGGGGTCGCCGTCGCCGGCAAGCGGGCGACCGATCTCGCGCCGATGATGGTCGATCCAGACGTTCCTCACGATCCGAAACAGCCAGGCCCGAAGCGCGGCGTCGTCCCGGGGGGTCGTTCGGGCGGCCAGCGCCCGTACGATGCCGTCATGGAGGAGGTCCTGCGCGGCGTCGCGGTCGCCGGTCAGGCTGACGGCATAGCCGTACAGCCGACGCATGGATCGTTCGATCTCACCCTCGACCCGACGGCGGCGACCGCCGCGCCCCAGATATCCCACTCCCAGCATCCTCAGCCCATCATGATTCCCGGCAGCCCCACCCGCTCATACGTTGAGCAGCAGGTTCTCGCGTTCCCAGGAACTGATGACCTGATGGTAGGCGTCGTATTCCGCCAGCTTCACGTACCAGACGGCGTCCATGAACTTGTCGCCCAGCACCTCGCGCAGGGGCTTGGACGCGTTGAACTTGTTCAGGGAATCGTACAGGTGGCGCGGCAGGGTGAAGGCCAGCTTCTTGGCGCTGCCCATCACCGGGTTCGACGGCTCAAGCCCGTGGGTCATGCCCAGATAAGCGCAGGCGAGCGAGCCCGCGATCATCAGGTAGGGGTTGGCGTCGGCCCCGGCGACCCGGTTCTCCACCCGGCGGGCGTTGGGTTCGCTGACCGGCACGCGGAAGCCCGTGGTGCGGTTGTCGAAGCCCCAATGGACGTTGATCGGCGCGTCGCTTTCGGGATCGAGCCTGCGATAGGAGTTCACGTTCGGCGCGAAGAGCGGCATCGCGGCGGGCACGTATTTCTGGAGCCCGGCAATGCAGGAAAGCAGGAGCGCGCTGTTCTCCCCGTCATCGTCGGAAAACAGGTTCCGGCCGGTCTCCAGGTCCACGACGCTCTGGTGCAGGTGCATGGCCGAGCCCGGCTCCCGCTGCATCGGCTTGGCCATGAAGGTGGCGTAGACGTTGTGGCGAAGGGCGGCCTCCCGCATGGTGCGCTTGAACAGCAGCACCTGGTCCGCCTGCTCCAGCGGGTCGCCATGGTTGAAATTGACCTCGATCTGCGCGGCCCCGGCCTCGTGCGACAGCGTGTCGACATCGATGCCCATCGCCTCGCACCAATCGTACATCTGCTCGAAGATCGGATCGAATTCGTTGACCGCGTCGATGCCGTAGGCCTGGCGCCCCGTCTCTGGCCGGCCCGACCGGCCGATCGGTGGGACCAGCGGGTAGTCCGGATCCTTGTTCATCGCGACCAGGAAGAATTCCAGTTCCGGCGCGACGACGGGCTTCCAGCCCTTTTCCTCATAAAGCTTCAGCACCCGGCGCAGGACGTGCCTGGGCGAGATCTCGACCGACGATCCGTTTGCGTAGACGCAGTCGCAGATCACCTGGGCGGTCGGCTCCTCATACCAGGGGACAGGCCGGATGGTGTTGGGGTCGGGCACCATGTAGACGTCGATCGTCGCGTCGTCGGTGACGTCCTCGTCAGGATATTCCCCGGTGACGGTCTGGACGAAGATGGATTCCGGGATGCGCAGCCCCCGATGATCCAGGCTGCGGAGGAACTTCTCGTCGGGCAGGATCTTGCCCCGCGCGATGCCGTTCATGTCGGGGACGAGACATTCGACCTCCGTGATCCGATGCTCTTCGATGAATGACTGCATCGGTTCCTTGGGTTCGCTGCCGGAATCCAAAACACGCCTCTGAAATTGTTGAAACCGCCGTGATTATGGCCGCAAGCGCCGTCAAAGCGCCAGCGTCTCGGCGGAGCAGGTCGCTTCGGGCGTGTGGACGCATCGGAACAAGCCGATCGTCAGCTTGTTTCGTTGTTGCGTTTGTTTCGAATATACGCGATACGCATATTGTGTGCTCACGCACAAAGGAGAGGATGATGGCCGCTGCAAAAGCTCGAATTTTCGATGATCGGATGCCGTCCAGCGCAGAGATCGAGAGCGCCAATCAGCTTCGCCAAATCCTCGCGGGCACCATCAAGGACAATGAGCCGACGCAACTGAAACTTGCCATCAATGCCGGGACACGGGCGGATGTTGTGCTGGCGCCCGCTTTGGCGCGCTCCTTCATGACCTTGCTGCGGTACGTGGGCAGTGGACGAGCGGTCACCATAGTCCCCACCGAGGAGATGCTGACGACGCAACAGGCCGCCGACCTCTTGAATATTTCCAGACCCCATCTGATCAAGCTTCTGGAGCAAAAGAAGATTGCCCACGAGATGGTCGGCCGTCACCGGCGGATTCGCGCGCAGGACCTGTTCGACTACAAGCGGAAACGCGATGCCGATCGGTCGAAGGCCCTGGACGATCTGGCCGCCCTGGACGCGGACCTGATCTAACGCTGCGGCCAGAATGAGAGCAAATCGCTACACGGCAACGATCGATGCATGCGTGTTAGCGGGAGCCTTGCCGCGCAACATGGTCCTGAGTCTGGCGGAGGCGGGATTCTTCCGCCCCCGCTGGTCCGCCGAAATCCTTGCCGAGGCGGAACGCGCCATCTGTTCCATCCTCCGGCAGCGGGGAATCGCAGATCCGGAAGCCATCGCCAACCGTCATTGCGATGCAATCAAGCGCGCCTTTCCAGAAGCAATGACCGAAAGATACGAATATCTGATTCCGGAATGCGAATTGCCGGATAAGGATGATCGTCACGTTCTCGCCGCGGCTATCCAGGCGCGATCCTCTGTCATCGTGACGGAAAACACGAAACATTTTCCGACGGGTTACATCGCCTCGTTCGACATCATCGTCTCAACGACAGATAAATTCCTGGCAGACGCGATCGACCTTGATCCCCCCGGTGCAGTCGCAGCACTCCGCACAATGCGCCAGCGGTTCAACAGACCTCAACTCGATGCGGAGAATCTGATTCTGAAGATGGAGAGCGCAGGCCTAAGCCAGACTGCAAATTTGCTGATAGGCGAAATAGACTCACTGTGATTCAAGGTGAGACGCTCTTTTCGGCCGGCTTGACAGGCGCACGGCAAGGGTGAGGATGAGGCTTATCCGAAACAGACTCGTGACGTTCGAATGCCCGATGTGACCCAAGAGGCCGCCCTCCCCGAGACGCTGATCGAGGAGATGGAGGCCTTTCGCAAGGCCTATCCGGACGTTACCCAGATTGACGCCCTGATTCCCGACGCCTGCGGCGTCCTGCGCGGCAAGAAGATCCCGATCGACGGGCTGCCGAAGCTCTACCGGAACGGCGTCACCTTCCCCGGATCGCTGTTCGCCACCGACATCACCGGATCGACGGTGGAGGAGACGGGGCTGGGCTTCGACGATGGCGACGCGGACCGGGACTGCTTCCCGGTGCCGGGCACGCTGGATCCCATCCCCTGGCTGCCCCGGCCGACCGGCCAGGTGCTGCTGAACATGGTCGATCATGACGGGTCGCCCTTCTTCGCCGATCCGCGCACGGTACTGGCGAACGTCATCCAGCGGCTGAAGGATGACGGGCTGCGGCCGGTGGTGGCCATCGAGCTGGAATTCTACCTGATCGACCGGGAGCGGGATGCGATGGGCGCACCGCGCCCGCCGGTGTCGCCGGTCAGCGGCAAGCGGCAGAACACGACCCAGGTCTACGGCATCGACGAGTTGTATGATTTCGAGGCGCTGCTGCACGACATCTCGGACACCTGCAAGGTGCAGCGCATCCCGGTCGATTCGGCCGTGTCGGAGTACGCGCCGGGCCAGTACGAGATCAATCTGCACCATGTCGACGACCCGATGGACGCCTGCGACGACGCGCTGCTATTCAAGCGGGTGGTCAAGGGCGTGGCGCAAAATCATGGCGTCGAGGCCACCTTCATGGCCAAGCCCTATCCGGAACTGGCGGGCAGCGGCTTCCACATCCACATGTCGATCCTGGACCGCGACGGAAAAAACATCTTCTCCAGCGACAATCCGGAAGGGTCGGACGCGCTGCGCCACGCCATCGGCGGGCTGTCGGAGACGATGGCCGAAAGCATGGCGGTCTTCGCCCAGAACCAGAACGCCTTCCGCCGCTTCCAGGCCAATACCTACGCGCCGCACGCCCCGACCTGGGCGGTGAACAACCGGTCGAGCTCGCTGCGCATCCCGCCCAGCGGGCCGAAGGATCGTCGGGTGGAGCATCGCGTCGCCGGCGCGGACGCCAACCCCTATCTGGTCATGGCGGCGGTCCTGGCGGGCGCGCATCACGGCCTGACCAACAAGATCGATCCCGGCCCGGCGATCACGGGCAACGCCTACCAGAAGGTCGAATCGACGCTGACCTCATCCTGGCTGGTGGCGCTGGACCTGCTGAACGAAAGCAAGGTGCTGGAGGAGTATTTCGGCCGCCGCTATCTGGATGTCTATCTGGAGCTGAAATGGGCGGAGCGGGACAAGTTCTTCTCCATGATCACCCCGCTGGAATATGACTGGTATCTGTCGAAGGTCTGACCGGCAAAAGTCTGGCCGGCGGGCCGTCGCTCTGGTCCTCCTCATCGTGCTTCCCCTTCTGGCGGCGTCCTGCGCGGCGCCGAACCTGCGGATGGAGGGATCGGAGGACGGGGTGGACAACTGGTCGCTCAGCCTGCCGATCTGACGCTTTCGCCACCCCAGCACCCGCGAGACTTCATGCAGCCAGCCGCCCACGCCCCGTCCTGGTACGCCGCCAGCGCCAACCCCCACGCCCCCTTCCCGTCGCTGGAGGGGGACCGGCGGTGCGACGTGCTGGTCGTCGGCGCCGGCTTCACCGGCCTGTCGGCCGCCCTGCACCTGGCGGAGCGGGGCTATGACGTGACGGTGCTGGAGGCCAATCGCGTCGGCTGGGGCGCGTCGGGGCGCAATGGCGGGCAGATCGTGACCGGCTTCAACCGCACGGTCGGCGAGATCGCCGGCTGGGTGGGCCGGGAGGACGCCCGCAAGCTGTGGGACATGAACGAAGAATCCAAGGCCCTTCTGGCGGACCGGGTGGCCCGCCACAACATCGATTGCGACCTGCGCTGGGGCTATGTGCTGGCCGCCATGAAGCGGCGGCACATACTGGATCTGCGCGGCATGCTGGCGGAGATGGAGACGCTGGGCTACGGCCAGGCGCGCTATCTCAATCGCGGCGAGGTCCAGCGGCTGGTCGCCTGCGAGGAGTATGTCGGCGGGCTGCTGGACAGCGGCAGCGGGCAGCTTCACCCGCTGAACTATGCTCTGGGGCTGGCCGAGGCCGCGCGGCAGGCGGGCGCCCACATCTTCGAAGGCGCCAAAGTGACGCGGCTGGAGGACGGCGCAACGCCCACGGCCGTCACCGAGAGGGGCCGCGTCACCGCCGACCACGTCATCCTGGCGGCCAACGCCTATCTGGACCCGATCCATCCGGAGGCCGACCGGCTGGCGCGGTCGAGGATCATGCCGGTCGGCACCTACATGATCGCCACCGAGCCCTTGGGTGAGGAACGGGCGCTGAAGCTGATCCCCGGCGACATGGCGGTCGCGGACATCAATTTCGTGCTGAACTACTATCGGCTGTCACGGGACCGGCGGATGCTGTTCGGCGGCGGTGTGGCCTATTCGGCGATGACCCCGCCGGCGATGGACCGCCGGCTGCACCGGACGATGGCGCGGTTCTTCCCCGATCTGAAGGACGCGCGGATCGACTATTGCTGGGGCGGCAATGTCGCGATCACGATCAACCGGACGCCCCATTTCGGCCGGATCGCGCCCAACATCTATTTCGCGCAAGGCTATTCAGGGCATGGCGTGGCGCTGACCGGGCTGGCGGGCAAGCTGATGGCCGAAGCGGTCGCCGGCACGGCGGAGCGTTTCGACGTCTTCTCCCGAATCCCCCACCAGCCCTTCCCCGGCGGCCGCCTGCTCCGCATGCCCGCCCTGGTGCTGGCGATGAGCTGGTACCGGCTGCGGGATATGTTGTAAGGGTTACGGTTGTCGGTTGACAACCATGGCTGATCGGCCGATATAGGAGAAGCTGCCTTGTCGCGCAGGAAGCACAAGAACAAGGAGATCGAGGCGGCGGTGCGATATGCCGAGGCGGAAGGCTGGAAGGTGGTCGAGGGCCATGGACATGCGTGGGGCATCCTGCGGTGCCCTCGGAACGATGCGGATTGCCGGTGCGGCGAGTTCTGCCTGACATCCGTCTGGAGCACGCCCCGGGTTCCCGAGCATGAAGCGAGAAAGATACGGCGTGCAGTCGAGGGATGCCGGCATGCAAAGGAGCGCCGCTGACATGGCGAAGACATACGAATTCATCCTGAAATTCCGGCTTCCCAGCGAAAGCGGAGACCCGGCGGATTATCTCGACGCCCTTTTCGAAGCCGGTTGCGATGACGCCACTGCCGGCGTCGGCAGGCGCGGGAGCATCGCCCTCGACTTCTCGCGCGACGCCGCTACGGCCGACGACGCCATCCAGTCGGCGCTGGAGGCGGTCGCCGCCGCCATCCCTGGCGCGACGCTGGTCGAGATTGGTCCGGACCTCGTGAATCTCGCCGACATCGCGGACATCGCCGGTTGCTCCCGGCAGAACATCCGGAAGTACGCTTCCGGCGAAATCAGGGGGATGCCCTCCCCCTTTCCCGATCCGGTGTTCACCGGCAATCCCAGCCTATGGCGACTTGCCGAGGTGGCGGCGTGGCTGGAGGCCCATACGGCGCTGCATCCATCCCCATCCGTGCTGGAAATCTCCCCCCTGATTTCCCGGAAAAACCTCGACCTCCAGCGGGATCGGCTCAAGCATATCGAAGCGGCGGAGTGATATTGGGCCGGAGAGACAGGGCCGAAGCGGTCGCCGGCACGGCGGAGCGTTTCGACGTCTTCTCCCGCATCCCCCACCAGCCCTTCCCCGGCGGCCGCCTGCTCCGCATGCCGGCGCTGGTGCTGGCGATGAGCTGGTACCGGCTGCGGGATATGCTGTAGGGCGGAGGGAACGCTGGCGGAGAGCTATCACCGTCATGCCGGACCCCGATCCGACATCCATGCGGCGGCGAAGGAGGCAGGGGACCGCGTCCGTTCTTCTCCGCCGGTGAAGCGGCAACGGCCCATGGATTCCGGCTCGGGGGCCGGAATGACCAACCGGGGAATATCCGCCCCTCTCCCTCATGGTGAGCTTGTCGAACCATGTGGGCCCCGATCCTTCGACAGGCTCAGGACGAGGAGGCATGGTCCTGACAATACAGTAGCCGGCTCCGCCGGAATGACCAACAAAGACAACGCCATGCTGGCCCCCGCGCGCATGGCCTGACAGGCCCATAGGAAATCCGGACTAGATATCCGACTGCGATCATGACACTCTCGCGATAGTTGCCCAGATGTGGGGGAGACACCTCGCAGGATGCGCAACGTCGCCTGCCCGGCTGGTCGAGCCATGGCGTTCCCAGCCCCGGAAACGGATGACGGACGCCAAAAGGGGGGGCACATGCGAGCAGCCAATCCGGTCTTGATCGTCTCGATGGCGCTCTGCGCCGCTATCGGCATCTGGGGTGTGTTCGCGCCGGTGCAGATGTCGAGCGCGGCCCTGGCCTTCACCGGTTACGCGCTCGACAGCCTCGACTGGCTGTTCATGGCGGTCTGCACTCTGTTCCTGGCGCTCAGCGTATTCCTCGCCTTCGGCCCCTATGGACACGTCAAGCTGGGGGCGGACGACGAGGAGCCCGAGTTCGACACCGTTTCGTGGCTCTCCATGCTCTTCGCCGGCGGCATGGGCGGGGGCATCCTGTTCTGGGGCGTGGCGGAGCCCATCTACCATTTCACCTCGCCGCCCGGGCAGGAGGGGCTCACGCCGGAGGCGGCGCGCACCGCCTTCGCCATCACCAACCTGCACTGGGGCCTGCACGCCTGGTCGATCTACGCCGTCTGCGCGCTGGTGATCGGCTATTTCTCCTTCCGCCGCAACGCGCCGACCATGGTGTCCACCCCGATCGCGTACTCGCTCGGGCCGCTGCTCGGCCCGCGCGTCACCCGCGGCGTCTCCTCGGTCGCCGACATCATTGGCGTCCTGGCGGTGGTTTTCGGCATGGCGGGCTCTCTGGCCATGGGCGCGCTGATGACCCGCAGCGGCATGAACGAGGTTTTCGGCACGCCCAACAACAACATGATGAGCATCATCATCCTGGTCGTGATGACGGTCGCCTTCATCATCTCCGCCTGCACGGGCGTCGACAAGGGCATCAAGATCCTGTCCAACACGAACATGGTCATGGCGATCGCGGTCATGCTGTTCGTGATCATCGTCGGGCCGACCACCTTCATCCTCGACGTCTTCATCACCTCCATCGGCGACTATCTCAGCAGTATCGTCCAGTTGTCGTTCCGCATCTTCAGCTTCGACGGCGAATTGCGGGATTGGACCCACGGCTGGACGCTGACCTATCTCATCTGGTGGATCGCCTGGGGACCGTTCGTCGGCATCTTCATCGCCCGGATCAGCCGCGGCCGCACCATCCGCGAATTCTGCCTGGGGGTGATCCTGGTCCCGACGATCTTCTCGATGCTCTGGTTCGCGGTCTTCGGCGGCACCGGGGTCTATATCGAGATGTTCGGCGCGGGCGGATTGTCGGAACTTGTCTTCGAGGATGTCTCGCGGGCACTCTACGGCTTTTTCGGCTATCTGCCGTGGACCCTCGTCCTCAACACCATCATCGTGCTGCTGGTCTTCATCTTCCTAGTCACGGGCGCGGATTCCGGCACCTTCGTGATCGCGATGATGACCAGCGACGGCGACCTGAACCCGTCGACCCGGCAGAAGGTCATGTGGGGCCTCATCATGGCCGCGATCACCGCCGGCACGCTGCTGTCGGGCAGCGTCGAGATAGCCAAGGCGATGGCGATCACCGGCGCGATCCCATACACGTTCATCGTGCTCCTTCAACTCGTGGGCTTCCTGCGCGCGCTCCGTGAGGAACGGCCCGGCGCGCCGAGGGAGGCGGTCACCGCCGCCGCTCCCGCCCGATCCACGGCCGAATGAGGGGAGAGGACGATGCGCGCGATCCACCGCCTTTCGACCCGCGCCCTCTGGCTCGCGCTGCTCCTGCTCGGCGCCGCCGGCTGCGAGGAGCGGATCGACCCGGTCGACATCGGCTCGAAGAACTTCACCGAGAACATGCTGCTCGCCGAAATGATGGCGCAGCTCATCGAGCTTGAAGGCATCGAGGTCGATCGATCGATCCCGCTGGGCAGCACTTTCGCGAACTTCGAGTCGCTGAAGCAGGGCGTCATCGACGTATACCCCGAATATAACGGCACCGGCCTGATTCTGCTCGGCCAGACGCCGATCTCCGACGGGAACGCCGCGACCGCGCGGGTCGAGGAGTTGTACGGCGAACTCGGCCTCGACTGGCTGCCGCGGTTTGGCTTCTCCAACGACTATGTGCTGGCGATGTCGCCGGACCGGGCCGCGGAGCTGGGCGTCGAGACGATCAGCGACCTTGGCGACCTGCCCGAGGTGAGCTTCGTCATCGATGAGGAATTCGCCCAGCGCCCGATCGACGGGCTGGGCGCGCTCGTCCGCCGCTACGGTCTGCGTCAGGGCGAGGTGCTGGCGTTCCCCAACACCGCGGAGGGCAAGGACCAGATCGTACAGGCGCTCATCGAGGGCGAGGCCGACGTAGCCGAGATATTCCGCACCGACGCGCACATCGCCCAATACGACCTCACGGTGCTTGAGGACGATCTCGGCTTCTTCCCCGTCTACGAGGCGGCGCCGCTGGTCCGGCGAGACACCCTTGCGCAGTTCCCAAGGCTCGGAGCGGCGCTGGATCGGCTCGCCGGACAGATTTCGAGCGAGGACATGCGCGAGATGAACGCCGCCGTGGAGTTCGGCGGCGAGACCATTGCGGGGGTCGCCGCCCGCTTCCTCGCGGAGCGCGGTCTTGTGCCGGAGGCGCCGGCCGCCGCCCAGCAGACCTCGAGCCTGATGGTGGCGGCGGAGGCCGGATGGTCGCTCTCGGGTCCGGCGGGCGAGGCGTTGCGCGCCGCGCGAAGCGTCTTCCCGGAACGCTCCGTCGAGATCCTCCAGACTCCCGATCCGGTGGCCGCGGTCGAGAGCGGCGAGGCGCGGCTCGGCGTCGCCGCCGCGGAGGCGTTCTTCGCCGTCGCGGACGGCGAGCCGACGCCCGCGACCAGCGCCGAGGCCCTTGGAGTGCTCGGCTACGAAATCGCCCATGTCGTCACGGGCGCGAACGGCCCGGCCAGCTTCGCCGACGTGCGCACGCTCGCCGTCGGGGCCGCGGATTCCGGCGCCGACCGTTTCGCGCGGATGCTCCTGGCCGGACTTGGCAGGGAGGGCGATGTGGAGCTTGTCGGAGCCGCCCCGGAAGAGCCGGAGGCGGCGCTCGAAGCGCTACGCCAGGGCGAGGCGGAGGCGGCGCTTCTCATGGCGCCCGTGGGCGATGCGGCGATCTCCGGTCTGATGGCGGACGACGAGCTTCGCCTGCTGCCGCTTGGGGCCTGGACCGAGGGCAACGCCGCCATCCGCTTCTCGTTCATGCGGCCGGCGAGGATCCCGGCGGGGACCTATCCGGGACAGGAGGACCCCATCGACACGATCAGCGTCCAGATCGTGCTTGTCGGCCCTTCCAGCAAGCGCGAGGCGATCGGCGCCCAGGGTCCCAACACGGTCGGCGTCGCGCCGACCCAGCCGCTCGCGGCCGCCAGCATCGAAAAGCTCAACGCCGCGCTCGCCTCCGACGAGCTGGTGCACCCGGCGGTGCCGACGGCGCCGGCGCTGCGCGCCGGCCTCGTGGCCGATCCCGACACAGGCATCACCATCGATCCTTGGACGGCGCTGGTGAACCTCCTTGTCCTCGTGCTGATTGGCTACCTCTTCTATCTCCTGGTCGCGAAACCGAGGCAGGAGATCCGGCCGCGGGGATGAATTCCCGCCGGCATCCGCAAGGCGTGTAGGCATGGGAGAGCAAGCCATGGCCAAAGTACTGTTGCCGGTCGATCTCCAGCACGAGAGTTCCTGGACGAAGGCGCTGCCGGTCGCGGTGGCCCAGGCGCGGCTGCTTGACGGCAAGGTCTGGCTGATGACCGTCGTGCCGCATCTGGCGTCGGGACTCGACTGGCGCTACGCCGTGCGCGGCGAGAAGAAAGGGTCGCTCGACTACGACATCAAGGAGATCGTCAAGGAAGCCGAGCACCGCCTGCGCCAGCTCAGGGACGAGCACATTCCCCCGGAATTCGCGGGCGACGTCATCGGCAGGCACGGCACGATCTATCAGGAGATCGTGGAGACGGCCGAGGAACTGCCCGCCGACCTGATCGTGATGACTTCGCACCGCCCGACGCTCAAGGACTACCTGCTCGGCCCCAACGCCGCCCGCGTCGTCCGCCACGCCAAATCATCGGTCCACATTGTTCGCGACTAGACCCGATGCGTGGGCCAGAGCCTCAATCCTCCATCATCGGTGATGCGGTGATATCCCATGGATTCCGGATCAAGTCCGGAATGACCAAAAAGAAAAACTTCGCTCCCGAATGACCGACCTAAAAGGCCGGCGCGCGGGTGCGGCCGGCCTTTGGCGCACGCCCTGTCAGGCGGCGTCCACGGAGACTTTCTTGCCGCCGGAGAGGTGCCATTCCAGCACCAGGTCGGTCGAGATCGCCGTCCGGCCGCAATGGGGACATTCGACGCTGGGGCCGAGGCGAATGAGGTTGAAGGTCCGGTTGCAGTCGCACCGGACGGTGATGTTATGGGAATGCTTGGCTTCGATGCGCATGCGTGCCCTCCTGATATCCCGAAGATTAAGGATGCCGGGCGGCGAAGTCCAAGAACTTTCGCTGTAACGATAATGGGCGACGGCCGGCGGCGGCATTCCCGGGAGGAACGTCGCCGCCGGTTCGAAGGTTCACGCCTGTTCGCGGATCACCGAGCGGATGATGTCCACGATCTGGTCGATCTGGTCCTTGCTGATGATGAGCGGCGGCGACAGCGCCAGGATGTCGCCGGTGGTGCGCGCCATCAGCCCCTTCTCATAGCATTTCAGGAAGATGTCGAAGACCCGCTTGGTCGGCTTGCCGGGGATGGGATCGAACTCGACCGCGCCCACGAGCCCCATATTGCGGATGTCGATGACGTTGGCTTCGCCCTTCAGGCTGTGCAGCGCGTCCTCCCAATGGGAGGCCATCTCCGACGCCCGCTCCAGCAGCCCTTCCTCGATATAGGTGTCCAGCGTGGCGTGGGCGGCCGCACAGGCGAGAGGATGGGCTGAATAGGTATAGCCGTGGAACAGCTCGATCGCTTCCTCCGGCCCTTCCATGAAAGCGTCGTAGATGTGCTTCCGGGCGAAGACAGCGCCCATCGGCACCGCGCCGTTGGTCAGCCCCTTGGCGGTGGTCACGAGATCCGGCTGGACGCCGAAATAATCCACCGCGAACGGCTTGCCCAAGCGGCCGAAGCCGGTGATGACCTCATCGAAGATCAAAAGGATGCCGTGCTTGTCGCAGATGGCGCGCAGCCGCTCCAGATAGCCCTTCGGCGGCAGGATGACGCCGGCCGATCCGGCGAACGGCTCCACGATCACGGCGGCGATGGTGGAGGCGTCGTGCAGGGTGACGATGCGCTCCAGCTCATCGGCCAGATGGGCCCCCCATTGCGGCTGGCCGCGGGTGAAGGCGTTGTGCTCAAGGTCATGGGTGTGGGGCAGATGGTCGACCCCGTTCAGCAGAGAGCCGAAATACATCCGGTTCTTGACCATGCCGCCGACGGAGATGCCGCCGAAGCCGACGCCGTGATAGCCGCGTTCGCGCCCGATCAGGCGGGTCCGCGTGCCCTGGCCGATCGCCCGCTGGTAGGCGATGGCGATCTTCAGCGCCGTGTCGACCGATTCAGAGCCGCTGTTGGTGAAGAAGACATGATCCAGATCGCCCGGCATCATGTTCGCCAGCCGCGCCGCGAGGTCGAAGGCGCGCGGGTGGCCCATCTGGAAGGAAGGCGAATAATCCAGCGCCGCCGCCTGGTCCTGGATCGCCTTGACGATCCGGGGCCGGCCATGGCCGGCATTGACGCACCAGAGGCCGGCGCAGCCATCCAGCACGTCGCGGCCGTCATGGGTGCGGTAATGCATGTCCTTCGCCCCGATCAGGAGGCGCGGATTCTTCTTGAACTGCCGGTTCGCCGTGAACGGCATCCAGAAGGATTCGAGATTGTTCGGAACCGGTTCGGTGGTCGGCATCGCAATGGCGTCGTCCATGAGGCGCTCCCCTGATCGAAGATGGACAGGCTGAAATCCGACCGGCAGACTATCGCGCGTTCGGAATAACGGACAAGCGGAATGGCCCCGCCGGATGAAGAACGTCATTTTCTTGCCGACTAGCGTTCTACCGTTCAGTATTCCGAACGGACTTAACGGGGGGTGCGTGCTGACGGCCTTCCCTTCGGAGTTTCGTCATGCTGGACCTGATCCAGCATCCATGCGGCGTCGATGAAAGCCAGGACCGCGTCTGTCCTTCACCGCCGGCGAAGCGGCGGCGGCCTATGGATTCCGGATCAGGTCCGGAATGACCAGAAAAAGGAATGGTGAGGAAGGTTTCGTATGGCGGGAGAGAGCGGAGAAGCCAATGCCGATGTCGATGTTGGTGCGCGGTTGCGCCGATTGAGGGAGATGGCCGGCTTGTCGCAGCGGGAACTGGCGAAGCGTGCGGGAGTCAGCAACGCCACCATCTCGCTGATCGAGCAGAACCGCGCCAGCCCCTCTGTCGGGTCGCTGAAGAAGGTACTGGACGGCATCCCGGTCAGCCTGTCGGATTTCTTCGCGTTGGAGGAATTGCCGCGGGAGCGGGTGTTCTTCGCCGCCGACGAACTGGTGGAGATCGCCGGCGGCGGCCTGTCCTTCCGGCAGGTGGGGCGCGATCTGGGCGGACGGGCGCTCCAGATCATCCATGAACGCTACGCGCCGGGGGCGGACACCGGCCAGACCCTGCTGCGCCACAATGCGGAGGAAGGCGGCGTCGTGCTGCGCGGCCATGTGGAGGTGACGGCGGGCGACCAGCGCAGCGTGCTGGGACCCGGCGAGGCCTATTACTTCAACAGCCGCCTGCCCCACCGCTTCCGCAATGTCGGCGAGGAGGAAGCCGAGATCGTCTCCGCCTGCACGCCGCCGAGCTTCTGACGCCATGGACATCCACCCCTTCCTGGACCATCCCGGCCCGATCGCCTTCGCCCATCGCGGCGGGGTGGAGGCGGCGCCGGAGAATACGATGGCGGCGTTCCGGGCGGCGATCGGGCTGGGCTACCGCTATCTGGAGACGGACGCGCACGCGACGGCCGACGGCGTGCTGGTCGCCTTCCACGACGACACGCTGGACCGCGTGACCGACGGCAGCGGGCGGATCGGCGATCTGCCCTGGTCGGCGGTGGCGGAGGCTTCGGCGCAGGGGCATCCGATCCCGCTGCTGGAGGAGCTGTTGACGGCATGGCCGGACGTGCGCATCAACATCGATCCGAAGACGGACGCGGCGGCCGCCCTGCTGCCGGCGCTGCTGGAGAGGACCGGAACGATCGATCGGGTCTGCGTCGGTTCCTTCTCCGACGCCCGGCTGGGGCGGCTGCGGCGGGCGATGGGACCCGGCCTCTGCACCTCCATGGGGCCGCTGGCGGTGGCGCGGCTGCGGTTCGAGAGCTGGGGTCTGCCGACGGGCGGCTTCGACGCGCGCTGTGCGCAGGTGTCGGTGAAGGGGTACGGCGTGACGGTGGTCGACCGGCGGTTCGTGGAGACGGCCCATGCGCGCGGACTTCAGGTCCATGTCTGGACGATCGACGAGGAGGCGGAGATGCGCCGGCTTCTCGATCTGGGCGTCGACGGGCTAATGACCGACCGGCCGTCGCTGCTGAAGCGCGTGCTGGTCGAGCGCGGGCAATGGTTCTGACCGCCGTGGCTGTCGGGCACGCGATTACTGTGGAATACTCCTCCCCGTATTAACCAAGAATCGCGACGAGGCGGAGATCATGACGATGCACCGATACCCATCCCTGGCCGCGCTGGGCGGCCTTGCGGCGCTGGCGCTGCTGCCACTGACGGCATTGGCCCAGACCGCGACCGAGACGCAGGCCCTCCAGCCGGAGGAGGCGACCGGGCGAGCGGTGAACGAGGCCGTCCGGGCGGAGACGATGATGGTCGTCGCGGCCAATCCGCTGGCGGCCGAGGCCGGGTTCCAGATGCTGAAGGAAGGCGGCAGCGCGGTCGACGCCATGATCGCCACCCAGCTTGTGTTGAACCTGGTGGAGCCACAGAGCTCCGGCATCGGCGGCGGGGCCTTCCTGGTCTATTACGATTCCGAGAGCGGAGAGACGATCACCTATGACGGCAGGGAGAAGGCGCCGCTGGAGGCCGGCCCCGACCTGTTCCTGAACGATTCGGGCGATCCGCTGTCGTTCTGGGAGGCGGTGGTGGGTGGCCTCTCCGTCGGCACGCCGGGGACTGTCCGGCTGCTGGCCGAGGCCCATGCCGACCACGGGCTGCTGGAATGGTCGCGGCTGTTCCAGCCGGCGATCGAGCTGGCGGAGAACGGGTTCGAGGTCTCGCCCCGGCTGGCCGGCCTCCTGAGCGGTGACACGGCGGAGCGGCTGCGTACCTATCCGAGGGCGCGGGAGTATTTCTTCCCCGGCGGAGAGCCGTTGCAGGTCGGCGACACGCTGCGGAACCCGGCATTCGCGGAGACGCTGCGCGCCATCGCGGAAGGCGGCGCGGCGGCCTTCTATACCGGCCCGATCGCGGAGGACATCGTCGAGACGGTCCGGAACGCCGAGGGCAATCCGGGGCTGATGGCGCTGGAGGATCTGGAGCAGTACGCGGTGGTCGAGCGGCCGCCGGTCTGCGCGCCCTATCGCGGCTACGAGGTCTGCGGCATGGGTCCGCCCTCCTCCGGCGGGCTGACGGTCGGCATTACGCTGGGCATCCTCAACCATTTCGACATGGCCGGATTCGGACCGGACACGGTCGATGGCTGGCATCTGTTCGCGGAGGCGTCGAAGCTGGCCTATGCCGACCGCAACCTCTACATGGCGGACAGCGATTTCGTGCGGATGCCGACGGCAGGGCTCCTGGACCCCGCCTACATGACCGTGCGGGCGCAGCTCGTTTCCTTCGACAGGGCGGCGCAGACGCCGGTGGCGGCCGGCAACCCGCCCTGGACCGACGCCGTGCGCTACGGCCCCGACGCGTCGAACGAGCAGCCGGGCACCAGCCATATCTCCATCGTCGATGCCGGCGGGGACGTGCTGTCCATGACGACGACGATCGAGAGCGGCTTCGGGTCCAACCTGATGGTTCGCGGCTTCCTTTTGAACAACGAGCTGACCGATTTCTCGTTCGAGCCGGTCAATGAGGGCCGGCCGGTGGCGAACCGGGTGGAGCCGGGCAAGCGGCCCCGCAGCTCCATGGCCCCGACGATCGTGTTCGACGAGGCGGGCGAGCCGTTCCTGGCGATCGGCTCCCCGGGCGGCAGCCGGATCATCCCCTATGTCGCCAAGACGATCATCGGCGTGATCGACTGGGACCTGAACGTCCAGGAGGCGATCAACCTCGGCCACGTCACCAACCGCAACGGCGACACGGACCTGGAGGCCGGCACCGAGGCGGAGGATCTCGCCGACCCGCTGCGGGCGCGGGGCCACACGATCAACGTGACCGACCTGACCAGCGGCCTGCACGGCATCCAGTTCATGGAGGACGGGACGCTGTTGGGCGGGGCCGACCCGCGCCGCGAGGGGCTGGCGATCGGAGAGTAGACCCCTACTCCGCCGCCACCCGGACGGCGGGGCCGGTATAGCGGGAGAGCGGGCGCAGGAGGCGCCCGGTCTGCTCCTGCTCCAGCACATGGGCGGTCCAGCCGGCCATGCGGCCCAGCGCGAAGACCGGCGTGAAGAGCGGCCGGGGAATGCCGACCGCCTCCAGCGCCAGGGCGGTGTAGAACTCCACATTGGTCTGGAGGTTGCGGCCGGGCTTCGCCCTTTCCAGCGCGGCGATGGCGGCGGCCTCCACCTTCTCCGCGAAGGCGACGCGCGGGCTCGAGAGCGGCCGGACAACGCCGCGCAGCACGTCGGCGCGAGGATCGCGGACCTTGTAGACCCGATGGCCGAAGCCCATCAGCCGGCGGCCGGCCGCGATCTCCCCCTCGATCCAGCCGGCGATGCTTTCTTCCCCGCCGATTTCGTCCAGCATGTCCAGCACCGGGCCCGGCGCGCCGCCATGGAGCGGCCCCTTCAGCGCGCACAACGCCCCGACGACCGAAGAGAAGAGGCCCGCGCGGGTGGAGGCGATG
Source organism: Inquilinus sp. CAU 1745 (assembly GCF_039839375.1). NCBI lineage: Bacteria > Pseudomonadati > Pseudomonadota > Alphaproteobacteria > Rhodospirillales > Rhodospirillaceae > Inquilinus > Inquilinus sp. CAU 1745. The sequence continues at coordinate 10,069 of NZ_JBDOQU010000021.1, read as the reverse complement.
ACCCGCGCGGCGAAGGTCGAGGCGTTCAGCCCATGGTCGGCGACGGTGATGAGGTAGGTCTCCAGCGCCCGCGCATGGTCGGCCGAAGGCGTCCGGTCGTGGAGCATCGCCAAGAAATCCTCCGCCGTGCGCAGGGCCGGGTCGGGCGGCACGGGCGCGTCTCCGGCGGCGATCCGGCCCAGCGCGGCCGCGAAGACCGGCACGGCGGCGACGGCCATCAGATGGTGCGGCGTCTCCTCCGCATCCGGGATGGCGGAGAGCAGCAGGCGCAGACCCTCGACAGGCGTGAGGCGCGAGGCGGCCGGCAACAGCGGTTCGGCCATCGCGAAGGCGACGAGGCGCGCCTGGCCCAGTCTCTCCGCCAGTGCGTCGGACGCGTCGGCTTCGGGCGCGAAGCCCTGCCAGAGAAGCGCCGTCACCTCCTCGAATTCCAGCCGGGCCGCCTCCTCCAGCCGCAGCCCGCGCAAGACCAGTTCTCCCCGCTCGCCGTCGACGTGGCTCAGCACCGTTTCGGCCGCGACGATCCCTTCCAGACCCGTGCTCATTTCCGTCTCCTTGAAGATGGTTCATGAGGGTCAGGTGAGGATGGGAGCATAAGGTTGTCAATGTTGATTGATGTGGTCAATATATCGGGGATGACAGAACCAACCAACTCACCTCACCCTCCCGCTTCGCGGGTCCCTCCCTCTCCCCGGAGGGGCGAGGGTAAGTTGGTAGCCCTCGCCCCTTTGGGGAGAGGGTTGGGTGAGGGGGCGGTTGGTTCGTGACGACTCCCTACATGACTGCTTCGGAGGCGGCGGCGGAGCTGGGGGTCGCGTTGCCGACGCTCTACGCCTATGTCAGCCGGGGCATGATCCGGTCGGAGGCGCGGGCCGGGCGGCGGTCGCGGCTTTACCGGGCGGAGGATGTGCGCACACTGGCGGCGCGGAAGATGGTCAGCCCGGCAGACGGCGCGGCGGGGGATCGCGCGCTGGATTGGGGCGCGCCGCTGCTGGAATCGGCGATCACGCTGATCGCGGACGGCAGGCTTTATTATCGCGGCCGCGACGCTGCCCGGCTGGCGGAGACGGCGAGCCTGGAGACGGTAGCGGGGCTGGTCTGGGAGCGGGCGGAGGACGATCCGTTCGCCGCCCCGCCGCCGGAGGTTCCGGACGGGCTGCCGCCCCTGCCCGGCCTGCGCCCGCTGGACAGGTGCCTGGCGGCGCTGCCGATCGTCGCGGCGACTGATCCCGCCCAGCACAATCTGACGCCGGCGGGCATCGCCGCGACGGGAGCGGGGCTGGTCCGGTGGGTCGCGGCGCTGGCGGTCGACGACGATCCCGACAGGAGGCCCGCCCATCGATACCTCGCCGAAAGCTGGAACGCGCCGCCGGCAGCGGACGAATTGATCCGGGCGGCGTTGGTACTGTGCGTCGACCATGAGCTCAACGCCTCAACCTTCACGGTGCGCTGCGTGGCCTCCACCGGCGCGGGGCCTTATGGGGCCGTCATGGCGGGGCTGGCGGCGCTGCAGGGGCCGCGCCATGGCGGGCTGACGGAGCGGGTGGCGGCAGCGTTGCCGGCGCTTCTGGAAGCCTCGGATCCGACGGCGGTGGTGGCCGACCGGCTGCGTCGGGGCGACGGTCTGCCCGGCTTCGGCCATCCGCTCTATCCGGACGGCGACCCGCGAGCCGAGGCGCTGCTGGCGATGATGCGCCGCGCCCTACCCGACCATCCCGACATCGCGGCCGGGCTGCGCCTCATCAAGGCGGCGAAGGCGGTGGCCGGCCAGCCGCCCACGATCGACTTCGCGCTGGGGCTGCTGGAACGGGCGCTGGGCCTGCCGGCGGGGAGCGCGCTTTCGATCTTCGCGGTCGGCCGGACGGTCGGCTGGATCGGCCATGCGATGGAGCAGTATCGCGATTCCCGCCTGATCCGCCCGCGCGCCCGCTATGTCGGCGCCCATCCGTGACTCCTCCTTCCGCGTCGTTGCGGACGGATCGCGACGGCGTTAGAAGAAGGGCATTCGAACGATCAGGGAGCGTCCCTCATGAGCCACTACCTCACCCGGCACCTGGACAAGGTCGGCGAGAGCTATCTGGAGCACCTTCGCTTCGCCTTCACCTTCGGCGGAAGGATGGTCGCGGGCGGGGTCGGCTGCATCCTCCACGGGCTGATGCCCTGGACGTTCGAGACGACGGGCAGCCGCACCATCAAGCGGCTGAACGCCATCCTGACCACCGGCGCCCGCGGCAACAGCCGCACCGCCGAACACGGCATGCTGGCGGTCGATTACCAGATCTGAGGCGGCGGCCTCAGGAGGAACGGCTCGCCAAAGAGCGTCATGCTGGACTTGATCCAGCATCCATGCGGCGTCGACGGAGGCCGGGACAGCGCCCGTTCCTTCGCCGCCGGTGAAGCGGCAAGGGCCTATGGATTCCGGATCAAGTCCGGAATGACCAATTAGGGGCAGGCGTTCAGTGGACCTGCGGACAGTTGCCCTGGCCGCAGGGGCTGTCGGGGGCGACGTAGGCGCCGCAGGTCTGGCATTTGACCAGATCCTCGGTCGCCAGCCGGCCATCCGCGCGGCCGTTCTTGGCGGCCCGGGCGGCCTTGGCGTCGCCGCGCCCCTGGAAACGTCCCAGCGCCTTGAAGCCGTACCAGACGACGGCAACGACCAGCACGATAAGCGCGATTTTCGACAGGCTGAACATGACTGCCTGTTTAAGGCGCGGCGGGCGGGCAGGCAAGCATGACGGACACGTTGGGCGTCATAGGCCGAAGCGCTGCCAATGCGCCCGTTCCTCCACCGCCGCGATGGCGTCGGCGGCGAACCCCTCCAGGGCGGAGCCGAAATTCAGCCGCCGGCGCAGCCAGCCTTTCGTCTGCGTGACGGCGCGCAGCTTCACCTTCTCGCCGAACTTCTCCCGCAGCACCGGCAGCATATGACCGATGCCATCGATGAGCCCGAATTCCAGCGCCTTGCTACCGGTCCAGAAATCGCCTTCGAACAGCACATCGTCGCCGGCCGTCAGCTTGCCGGCCCGTCGGTCGCGGACATGGTCCTTGAACGCCTCGTGGATGTCGCGCTGGAGGGCGCGCAGCTTCTCCACATCCTCCTCCCGCTCCGGCTTGAACGGGTCGAGGATCACCTTCGAGCTTCCGGCGGTGTAGACCCGGCGCTCCACACCGTGGCGGGCGATCAGTTCGGGAAAGCCGAAGCCGGCCGAGACGACGCCGATCGACCCGACGATCGAGCTTTTGTCCGCATAGACGGCGTCGGCGGCGAGCGCCAGCCAGTAGCCGCCTGAGGCCGCGACATCCTCCACGAAGGCATAGACCGGCTTCTTCTTCTCCGCCGCCAGCTCACGGATGCGGCCGGCGATCAGCGCCGACTGGACAGGCGATCCGCCCGGCGAGTTGATGGCGAGCGCGACGGCCGGGGCATGCTTCATCGAGAACGCCTTCTCGATCGGCCCGGCGAGGGCGGCCAGTGTCAGCCCCTGGCGCAGACCGCCGCCCTGCCCGATCACGCCGGAAAGGCGCAGCACGGGGACGATAGGTGGCTTGGAGCGGAGATTGCGGGGGGAAAGCCGCGACAGGAAAGTAGTCATGACGGATAAAGATAGGCTGCCGGGAGCCGGTTTAAACAGGGAACGGCGCGGCGTCGCGCAGAATGGCCTCTGCTTCCGGGGTAAAACCGCCTTCCGGCCGGTGCAGCGCGAGCCCCGGATGCAGTGATGCCGGAGACCGCGCGCCGCGCCGCGCCCGCACCAGGACCCGCCGGGCCGGCTGCCCTTCCTTCGGCCAGACCGGCAGGATCGCGATCGCTCCGAAGCGCGGAACGAGCGCGGCGCAGACCGCGTCCAACCGGTCGGCCCGATGGATCATGGTGAGCCAGCCCCTCGGCTTCAGCGCCCGTGCCGCGGCCGCGACCCAGCCCGCCAGATCAACCTCCCCCTCCATGTTGGCGGCGGCCTTGGACGCGTCGGGCGCCCGCGTGCCGCGATCCAGGAAGGGCGGGTTGGCCATGGCATGGTCGAACAACTCTGCCGGCGCGGATGCGATGTCGCCCTCTATCACACCCACACGGCCGTCCAGCCCGTTGGCCGCGACGTTGTAGCGGGCGAGGCCGGCCAGCGCCGGTTGTAGCTCCACCCCCGTCAGCAGGCAGCCGGGAATTCGGACGGCAAGGCAGAGGGCGGCCGCCCCGACGCCGCAGCCCATGTCCAGCACCCGGTCGCCCTCCCCCGCCGGGATCGCGGCGGCCAGCAGGACCGGATCGATCGCCGCACGGTAGCCGCCCGCCGGCTGGCGGAGGAGCACCCGTCCGCCCAGCAGCCGGTCCTCTGTCGTCGCCGAACGGCCGTCAGGCATCGGGAAGGCCCTCGCCCGCCTCCTCCAGCACCGTCCGGGCCCGCGCCCAATCCTCCGCCAGCACCATCAGCCGGCGCGGCAGCACGCCCAGCGAGCCTTCGAGGATCGAGGTATGGGTGTCCGCGACCGTCGCCTCGATCCCCGCATCGGCGAGCAGCGCGGTCAGCCAGGACAGGCGAACGGGGTCCGTGGTGCGGAGAAGCTCTTTCATGCGGCTGCTTTCTCGGTTATGGAACCGGCCATCGACATTCGGGGTCCGTACCCCGTAAGGGTCGAAAGGCCGCGCCAGGCCCGCTTGACCCGGATCGGACCGCCCCTATGCTGACTTCCGACGTCGGCAGGCGTCAATCGAGTTGAGCTGGCGAGTTGAAGTGGAGAGCCCGTGACGGTCGTCGCCGGAATGAAGATGGATCAACGCCCGCCGGCGGAAGAAACCGCTCTCGACCGGCTGACGGCGCTTGTGGCCGGGGATCTGGCGACGGTCAACGAGGTGATCCTGGACCGGATGCAGAGCCCGGTGGAGCTGATCCCCCAACTGGCCGGCTACATCGTCGCGTCGGGCGGCAAGAGGCTGCGACCGGTGCTGACGCTGGCCTGCGCCAGGCTGTGCGGCCATGACGGCAGCCGCGCCCCCATGCTGGCCGCCGCCGTGGAGTTCATCCACACCGCCACCCTGCTGCATGACGACGTGGTCGACGAAAGCGACCTCCGACGCGGCCAGGCGTCGGCCAACGAGATATTCGGCAACAAGCCGAGCGTGCTGGTCGGCGATTTCCTGTTCGCGCGGTCCTTCCAGCTCATGGTCCAGGACGGATCGCTGGACGTGCTGCGCATCCTCAGCGAAGCGTCGGCCGTGATTGCCGAGGGCGAGGTGCTGCAGCTCGCCGCCTCCAACGACACCGGGACGACGGAAGCGACCTACCTCCAGGTCATCGAGGCCAAGACGGCCGCCCTGTTCGGGGCCGCCTGTCAGGTCGGCGCGGTGGTCGCCGGCGCGCCGGCGGAATACGAGGAGGCCGTGCGGTCGTTCGGCGTCAAGCTGGGCATGGCCTTCCAGCTCATCGACGACGTGCTGGACTATTCCGCCCTCCAGGCGCGGCTGGGCAAGACCATCGGCGACGATTTCCGCGAGGGCAAGCTGACCCTGCCGGTCGTGCTGGCCTTCTCAGGCGGCGACGAGACGGAACGGACCTTCTGGCGACGGACGCTGGAAGAGCAGGACATCCGCGGCGACGATCTGGACCACGCGATCGCGCTGATGCGCCGCCATGGCGCGCTGGACGCGACCGTGGAGCGGGCCCGGCTCTACGCCGCGCAGGCCCGCGCGGCCCTGGACGGCTTCGCCCCCGGAACGATGCGCGACACCCTTCGCGACGTGGTCGATTTCTGCGTCGATCGGGATTACTGACTTTTCTGAAGCCGGCCGCAATCGCCGGCTTGATGTTGGGCAATCGAGGCGGTATAAGCCCGCCCACGCCGGACGCACGAACAGAGGCGATCCCGCGTATCCGGTCGGAGTGTAGCTCAGCCTGGTAGAGCACTGTCTTCGGGAGGCAGGGGCCGGTGGTTCGAATCCACTCACTCCGACCATACTTTTCCCGGCAATTTTCCATTCATCCTGATGTATGGTTCCACCTGAGGGCGGAGCCATATCGGCGCGCGAGCGCGCATTATCGGCGGTTCGCTTCTTCGCCAGTGACGCTTGTCACTCCCGCCGGCAATCTGCCGATTTCCCGCCGCCGCGTTGCGAGGAAGGCACGATCAGGCGGAGGGTGCGATTTCCCCGCCGCACCGATCATGGAACAAAAAGCCGAGCGTTCACAACGCCTTGCCCATTGGAGCTTCATGCTTCAATGATGCTTCCTGTCGTGGCCACGACGAATTCCCCCTGAAACGGCAGGACCGCTCCCCAAGCGGGCGGCAGTCGTTTTCATTGATCGATTTGGAGAGGACGGAAGATGAAACGCATCCTTCTGGGAAGCGCGGCCATGATGACGACCATGGCCTTTGCCTATCCGGCGCTGGCGCAGGTCGAACTATCGATTTCCGGCAGCACCGATTTCCAGGCCGGCTGGGTCGACGAAGACGGCTCCGGCACCGACGCTGAACGGGATTACGATTTCCGCCAGGAAGGCGTGATCCAGTTCAACGCCGACGGCGTGGCCGACAACGGCCTGGAATATGGCGCGGAAATCGAGTTCGACGACGTCGCGTCCGACGAGGGCGTCGAGGTCGACGAGCAGTGGCTCTACGTCAGCGGCGGGTTCGGTGAGATTCGCCTGGGCGACAAGGACGGCGCCGACGCCAACTTCGCCGTAACCGCCCCGCTGGCCGGTTCCGGCGGCTTCGACGGTGACTATGGCGAGTTCATGCTCGGCAACGCCGGCAGCTACCTGCTGGACACCAACGACGCGCTTGACGATTCCGACGCGACCCGCATTCAGTACTACACGCCCAAGCTGGGCGGCTTCCAGGGCGGCATCAGCTACGCCGCGGCCGACGCGTCCGGCAAGGACGGGGCCGACGACCGTACGGCGGACGGCAGCGACATCGGGAACCTGATCGAGTTGGGCGCCAATTACGGCGTGGCGCTGGGCGGCTTCGACATCGTCGCGGGCGCGGGCTACGTCTTTGGCGAAGGCACGAACGACCTCGATGGAGAGGGCGACCACAACGGCTATCAGGCCGGCGTGAATGTCGGCTTCGGCGGCTTCACCGTCGGCGCGGCCTACGTGCTGATGGACGACCTGACCAGCACCCTGGACGAAGAGCAGACGATCCAGGTCGGCGCGACCTATGAACTGGCCGCGTGGACCGTCGGCGCCACGGCAGCGTTCGACACGCGGGAGTGGGATGCCGGCGGCGAAGCCGACACCGACATCTACACGCTCAACGCCGACTACAAGCTGGCGCCGGGCCTGACCCTCTACTCCGACCTCTCCTTCGTGGACGCCGAGGCGACGCCTGGCGCGGACAATGCGAACGAGGCGACGGTGTTCCTGGTCGGCACCTCCGTCGCGTTCTAAAGCGCGGCTTCGGGCCAAGAAAGACCGGGCGGGAGGGCGGCGCAATCCGCCCTCCCGCATCGCGTCAATAAGGGGAGGAATTGAACAAGGCGCCCGAACGCGCCATCTGCCACCTTATTGGTTGGAGCGAGAGATGTTCGATCAGGAAAGCCGGGAATTTTTCGATCGCGCGGCGGCGTACCGGGATGTCGGGATCGACTCCCTTGGATTTCCGCCGGCGGCACGACCGGCAGTCAGACCAGATAGTCAGCCCCTTTCCCTGAAATATATCGAAACCCCCGACGCCTGGACCCTGAGCCCGCTCAGGACCGGGACCGGATTCATCGACCTTGCGAGGCTTTTCCCGTTCCTGCGGGCGAACCTGACCACCATCGCGGTCGTCCATGATTCATCGGACGAGCGGGCGGTGCTGTTCAAGCGAAGCCGGCTTGCGCCGGAGGACATGCTGCGCCGCCTTCAGAAGAAGGTCGGGCGATCGCTTTCCCTTTCCTACCGCGTCGCCTTCCCGTTCGATTTCATCGCGCGGGGGGTCGAGGCCGGGCTGACCAAGCGGCTGAAGAACAGTGCCGCTGGCGGCGGGACGCCTTTCTGGCGTGGGCCGGACCGTGACGAGGCGCGGGGCCTGCTGCTCGACGAGATCCGGTCTCACGACATCGATCTGAGGCATGGCGGCGACGTGCGGGATTGCGTGCCGGCCTGGGACGAGATGGTCCATTACCATTTGCCGCAGCCGGGATGAGGTTGGGGTGAGGCCGGGGACGCTGGAGGAGTATCGCGCCGCGATCGTCGACGTCTTCCCCGGCCTCCGCCCATCCGGCTTCACGCTTCTTCCGCTGGGCTGGGATTGCGAGGCGGTCGACGTCGACGGCCGGCTGATCTTCAAGTTCCCCCGTGATGAGGAGGCGGCCCAGGCACTGGCCAGGGAAGCCGCCCTTCTGACGGTCATCCGCCCCGCAATCGCCCTGCCCGTCCCGGACATGACGCTCCATGAAGGGCCGCCGATCTTCTCCCGGCACCGCAAGCTGGCTGGCGACCATATCTCGTCGGCGCAGTATGAGGCACTGCCGAAGGAAGCCCGGCGGCTTCTGGCCGCCGATCTGGCGCTGCTCTACGCCGCCCTCCACAATCTCGATTCCGGGAAGATGGCGGACGCCGGAGCGGCCCCGGTGGAGCCCCTTCCGCCGCCGGAAGATATCCTCGGAAAGGCCCGGCCGCTCCTGCCGACCGATCTTCAAGCCTATGCGGACCGCGCAATCTCGGAGTGGGCGGAACTGCCTCCGGACCCCTACGGGACGATCTACGGCTATTTCGACGGCCATGGCTGGAACATGGCATTCGATCACGGCAGGAACCGGCTGAACGGCGTCTATGATTTCGCCGATTCCGGGTTCGGGCCGCTCCACCAGGACTTCATCTACTCGAACTTCATCTCGCCGGATCTGACCGCGCGGATCATCGACGAATACGAGGCGCTGACGTCCCGGAAGCTCGACCGTCGGCGGATCGCGCTGCTTACAGGGGTCCACAGGCTGTCGGAACTGGCATCGCTCGCCGGCGATGCCGATCACGCGGCCATGGCGGCCGGATATGTCGCGGCCTGGGCCGCCCATGCGGCCGCAAGTTGAAGCCGGATGGGGTCGTTACGGTTATGGAAAGGGTTGCACCGGCGGGGCGAAAGGCATACCTCTAGAGGATGCCGATCGCCATGCCGGTCATGCCTCCCCTGCCACAGGTCGCCGTGGTCGCTCCCGCGCCGGCCCTGAAGCAGGCTCGCGCCCCGCAACAGGTGCGGACGGAGACCATGGAGGCGATCGACGCGCCCTACTCCCTTGAGAAGAGCCGGACGCGCAACCGGCGCGACAAGCGCGGGCAGAATCTCGACATACTAGTGTAGCGCGCCGTCGATCGCATTCCGCAACGCGAAGGGATCGAACGGCTTGGCGATGATCGCCGCGATGTCCGACGGCATCTCGCCGCGATCCTCCAGATCATGTTCGGAAAGCTGGCCGCTGATGAAGATGACCGGGAAGTCGTGCTTCCGGCGCAGCAGGCGGACGGTATCGATGCCGTCATCGCCTCCGGCCAGCCGGACATCGGCCAGCACCAGATCCGGCGCGCGATCATGGGCCAACCGCTCCGCATGGGCGGTCCGGGCGGCGCTGCCGATGACGGCGTGCCCCATATCCTTCACCAGATATTCCAGCGCGAGCGCGATTAGCGGATCGTCCTCTATGATGAGAATTGAAGCCATGCGCCCCGCGTGTAACCGTTTTGTCGTGGATCGGAGAACAGGCCGTCCGACAAGGTGGTTCCCGGCGAAGTATCCATTTGGTTAGTACGGGGCCTGTCGAGAGGTGCGGGCACACATGGTTCGACGGGCTCACCATGAGGAAGAGGCGCGCGAACCTTCCCCTTCTGGTCATTCCGGACTTGATCCGGAATCCATGGGCCATCGCCGCTTCACCAGCGGCGAAGGGCCGGGCGCGGTCCCAATCTTCATCAATGCCGCATGGATGCTGGATCAGGTCCCATAGGCGCTAACTTTGGGGCAGTGAGCATCAGAGCCACTGAGCAACCGGAAAGAGGGGTGACAAGTTAGCCCGGAGACATGGGTTACAGGTTTTGTGGTTTGTTCTGTAGCGCATGGGGTCTGGACGGCCGTCCAGACCCCATGCGCATGAATCCTT
>NZ_JBDOQU010000020.1:0-82126 GCF_039839375.1 Inquilinus sp. CAU 1745 | reverse complement strand
AGGCAAGGATTCATGCGCATGGGGTCTGGACGGCCGTCCAGACCCCATGCGCTACAGAACAAACCACAAAACCTGTAACCCATGTCTCCGGGCTAACTTGTCACCCCTCTTTCCGGTTGCTCAGTGGGGGTGGTTCCTAGTTCTTCGCCTTGTCGACCAGCTTGTTCTGGCTGATCCACGGCATCATGGCGCGCAGCTTTTCGCCCACCTTCTCGATGTCGTGTTCGGCCGCGCGGCGGCGGGTGGCCTTGAAGCTGGTCTGGCCGACCTTGTTCTCCAGCATCCAGTCGCGGGTGAAGACGCCGTTCTGGATCTCCGCCAGCACCTGCTTCATCTCCGCCTTCGTCTCATCGGTGATGATGCGCGGGCCGGTGCGGTAGTCGCCATATTCGGCGGTGTTGGAGATCGAGTAGCGCATGTTGGCGATGCCGCCCTCATACATCAGGTCGACGATCAGCTTCACCTCGTGCAGGCATTCGAAATAGGCCATCTCCGGCGCGTAACCGGCCTCGACCAGCGTCTCGTAGCCGGCCTGGATCAGCGCCGTCAGGCCGCCGCAGAGGACCACCTGTTCACCAAACAGATCGGTCTCGCATTCCTCCTTGAAGGTCGTCTCGATGACGCCGGCGCGGCCGCCGCCGATGGCGCTGGCGTAGGAGAGGCCGATATCGAAAGCCGAGCCCGAACCGTTCTGGTGGACGGCGATCAGGCAGGGCACGCCGCCGCCCTTCACATATTCGCCGCGCACGGTGTGGCCGGGGCCCTTGGGCGCGACCATGAACACGTCGAGGTCGGCGCGCGGCTCGATCAGGTTGAAATGGACGTTGAGGCCGTGGGCGAAGGCGATCGCCGCGCCTTCCTTCATGTTCGGCGCCAGATGGTCGCGATAGATGTCGCCCTGCAACTCGTCGGGCGTGCACATCATCAGCACGTCGCCCCAGGCGGCGGCCTCGGCCGGGCTCATGACGGTGAAGCCCGCCTCTTCGGCCTTCTTCACGGTCTGCGATTCCGGGCGCAGCGCCACGCGAACGTCCTTGACCCCGCTGTCGCGGAGGTTGGCGGCGTGGGCGTGGCCCTGGCTGCCGTAACCGACGATGACGACCTTCTTGGCCTTGATCAGGTTAACGTCGGCATCGCGATCGTAGTAAACGCGCATTGTCTTTCCTTCTTCTTTCCTAGGTGCTTGTTGAATGGAGGCGGATCAGCCGACCAGGCTTTGTATCCGGTTCGCCCAGCGTGTGCCTGCGAGCTTGTTGATGAACCGACGATCGGCGGTAAGGACCTGGGTGTCGTACTCCTCCGCCAGCGTGACGTAGAAGCAATCGTAGATCGGATGATCAATGCTCATGGCGAGTGCGGCTGCTTCCTGGCCGAATTCGACGGTGGGGACGATCTTACTGAGAAGATTGGGCGTTTCGCGCATTATGGACGACACCATCTCAGGGGCAGCTTCCCCCTGGCGCTGTTTCCGCCAGGCGGCATTTCCGACCTCCGGCACGATCAGATCGGGCGCGATCAGCGGAACTGCGCGATCGACCCATGAACGAGCTTCCTCGGTGCCATCCTCCGGAAAGAACCATTTCAGCACGACGCTGGCATCCACCACGATCATCGCCGGCTATCCCGATCAGCGCGAACGAGATCGGCGCTGTCGGAGGTTTGAGCGGGCGCCATCGCGCGAATGCGATCTATGATGCTGAGCCGCTCTTCCCGGCTCAGCTTTGCGGCGTCGCTCAATATATCCCTCAGTTCCTGTTCCAACGAATGCCCGTGAAGCTCAGCCTTGATCTTCAGATTCTGGACGACCCTGTCTTCCAGGTTTCGAACGACGACCTGCGCCACCGCAGCCTCCGCTATCAAGTTTGATAGCATTAAACGTTCCGACGTTCGGTCCTGTCAATCGCCGCCCTGGAGGCCTTCCTTGCCGCGGGAGATGGCGACGACGCCGGTGCGGCTGACTTCCACGAGGCCGAGGGGGGCCATGAGGCCGGTGAAGGCGTTCAGCTTGTCGGACGAGCCGGTCACCTCGAAGACGAAGCTTTCATGGGTGGAATCGACCGCGCGGGCGCGGAAGATGTCGGCGATGCGGAGCGCCTCTATCCGCTTCTCTCCGGTCGCCACGACCTTGAGAAGCGCCAGCTCGCGCTCCACGAACGGGCCTTCGTCGGTCAGGTCGGAGACGCGGTGGACGGGCACCAGCCGGTCGAGCTGCGCCTTGATCTGCTCGATGATCATGCGGCTGCCGGACGTGACGACGGTGATGCGGCTGAGATGTTCACCGGCCACGACCTCGGCGACGGTCAGGCTCTCGATATTGTAGCCGCGGCCGGAGAAGAGGCCGATGACGCGGGCGAGGACGCCGGGTTCGTTGTCCACGAGCACGGAGATGGTGTGGCGTTCCACGGGTTCGACGGGAGGCATGGGTAGAGGTCCGTTCTTATTTTCTGTCAGGCATTGGGAGGGCGTAGGCGGGGCCGCCTATACCAGGACCATGCCTTCCTCCGAGGTCTGCTGCTCCGTCTTGTCGGCGGGCGTCAGGATCATCTCATTGTGCGCCGCGCCGCCGGGAATCATCGGGAAGCAGTTCTCATGCTGCGTGACGTTGACGTCAACGATGACGGGCTTGCGGGTGCCGAGCATCTCATCGATGACGCCGTCGAGTTCCCCCATCTTGGTGGCACGCAGGCCGACCGCGCCGAACGCTTCGGCCAGCTTCACGAAGTCCGGCAGGGCTTCGGAATAGCTCTGCGAATAGCGCTCGCCATGCAGCAGTTCCTGCCACTGGCGCACCATGCCCATCCAGCGATTGTTGATGATGTAGACCTTCACCGGGAGCTGGTACTGCACCAGGGTCGCGATCTCCTGGATGTTCATCAGGATCGACGCCTCGCCCGCCACATCGACCACCAGCGCGTCGGGATGGGCGATCTGGACGCCCATGGCGGACGGCAGGCCGTAGCCCATGGTGCCGAGGCCGCCTGAGGTCATCCACCGGTTGGGCTTCTGGAACGGGATGAACTGGGCGGCCCACATCTGATGCTGGCCGACCTCCGTCGTGATGAAGACGTCGTCGCGCTGCGCCGTCTTCTCCGCCAGCCGGCGGATGGCGTATTGCGGCTTGATGATCGCGTCGTCGCCCCTGTCCTGGGTGAAGCGCAGGCAGTCCCGCGCCCGCCAGAGGTCGATCTGGGCCCACCAGTCGGAGAGCGCCAGCTTCTCAGCCTTGTACTTCCGGTCCTTCCAGACCTTGATCATTGCCTCCAGCACGGCGGCGGCGTCGCCGACGATCGGGATGTCGACCCGCACGTTCTTGTTGATGGAGGACGGGTCGATATCGACATGGATCTTGGTCGATCCGGGGGAGAAGGCGCTGATCTTGCCGGTCACGCGATCATCGAACCGCGCGCCGATATTGACCATGACGTCGCAGCCATGCATGGCGAGGTTGGCTTCGTACGTGCCGTGCATTCCCAGCATGCCCAGGAACTGCTTGTCGGCCGCCGGGAAGCCCCCCAGCCCCATCAGGGTCGAGGTGCAGGGGAAGCCGGTCAGCGCCACCAGCTCTCGCAGAAGCTCAGACGCGCGGGGGCCGGCATTGATGATTCCGCCGCCGGTATAGAAGATCGGCTTCTTCGCCCGCGCCATCGCGGCCACCGCCTCCTCCACCCGACGCATGTCGGGCTGGACCTGCGGGCGGTAGGTCTTGTGCGTCACGCTTTCCGGCGAAACGTAGGTCCCGTCGGCGAACTGCACATCCTTGGGGATATCGATCACCACCGGGCCGGGCCGGCCGCTGCGGGCGACGTAGAAGCCCTCATGCAGCGTGCGCGCCAGCGCGTTCACGTCCTTCACCAGATAGTTGTGCTTGGTGCAGGGCCGGGTGATGCCGGTCGTGTCGCATTCCTGGAAGGCGTCGTTGCCGATCAGATGGGTCGGCACCTGCCCGGTCAGGCAGACCACGGGAATCGAATCCATCAGCGCGTCGGTCAGGCCGGTGACCGCGTTGGTCGCGCCGGGGCCGGAGGTCACCAGCACCACGCCGACCTTGCCGGTCGACCGCGCATAGCCTTCGGCTGCATGTACCGCCGCCTGTTCGTGCCGGACGAGGATGTGACGTACGGCGTTCTGCTTGAACAGCGCGTCATAGATCGGAAGGACCGCGCCGCCGGGATACCCGAAAATAACGTCTACGCCCTGGTCCGCCAGGGACTTCAGGACGATTTCGGCGCCGTTCAGCGTTTGGTCGGACATGATCATCTACCCTCGACACGGCCGTCGCACGGCCGATAACTCCATGATTTGATTGGACTACCACCCAAGGCTGACCTTGAAGGGAAGGGCAAGCTAGTCGGGATGATGCAGTGCGTCAATCGCAAAATCGAATATTCGATAAGATTTCATCCAGCAATTTTTCCGAATATTGCGCGTTTACGGTATGGCTGTTATGCACATTGCCGCCTTCACAAGTCTTCGGAGCCTGGTGGCGGAACCAGGTGAGTTGCCGCTTGGCGTAGCGCCGCGTGCTCTGCCGGGCCAGCGCCGAAGCCTCGGCAAGCGGCAGTTCCCCTGAAAGATGGCCGCGAAGCTCCGGCACGCCGACGGCCTTCATGACCGGAAGGTCGGGCGGCAGCCCGCGGGCTTCGAGCGCCCTCACCTCTTCCAGCGCGCCTTCGTCCAGCATCGACTGGAACCTATTGTCGCAGGCGGCGTAGAGCGCCTCGCGCGGCGGCATCAGGCCGATGAAGTGGAAGGCCAGCCCATCGGGGGCCAAGCCCGGAGCGGCCTGCCAGTCGACGATGGAACGGCCGGTGGCGGCCATGACCTCGAACGCGCGGACGAGGCGCTGCCTGTCCCCCGGATGCAGCCGCGCCGCCGCCTTCGGGTCGCGCCGCGCAAGCTCCTCACGAAACGCCTCGCCACCCAGGAAGGCGTGAAGTTCCGCCGTCGACTGCCGGATCTCCGGCGGGATGTCGGGAATGTCCGCGATGCCCTGCATCAGCGCACGCAGATAGAGGCCGGTACCGCCGACCGCGACCGGGATGTGGCCTTCGGCGAAAGCGCCGGCGACCGCGTCGAGCGCCATCGTCCGCCAGCGGGCGACGGTGCAGCGCTCCGATCCGTCCAGCACGCCGTAGAGGCGGTGGGGAACCGCCGCCTCGTCCGCCGGGTCCGGCCGGGCCGACAGGATGCGGAGGTCGCGATAGACCTGGAGCGCGTCGCCATTGACGACGATTCCGTCGAACCGGCGCGCGAGATCCAGCGCTAGGGCCGACTTGCCGCTGGCGGTCGGACCGCCGACGACCAGGACGTCCCGGCCGATCCGGGGGGTTCCGGTCATCGACCCTTTCCTGGGGCCGGACGGTCGGGCATAAGGCGGGCGGCGTTTTCATAACGATCAGGCATCATGGACAAGGTTCTAACGCTCATCGCCGTGCCCGCCCAGCATCTGGACGAGGCGACTGTCAGGAAGGTCGCGGTCGCGCTGGGCGTGGAGACGGGGCCGACAGGCTGGCTGGCGGCGAATGCGGCGTGCGACGTGCCCTTCACCGGGATCGGGCTCGCCGAGGCGCGGGACCGGGCTGAGGCGGCGCTAGACGGCCGGCCGGTCGACGCAATCGCGCAGCCGGCGGCGAACCGGCGGAAGAAGCTGCTGATCGCCGACATGGATTCCACCATCGTCACCGGAGAGACGCTGGACGACATGGCCGCGCTGGCCGGCATCGGGGAAGCGGTCGCCGCCATCACCCGCCGCGCGATGAACGGGGAGATCGACTTCGCCGGCGCGCTGCGGGAGCGGGTGGCGATGCTGAAGGACCGACCGGCGGACCTGCTGGAGCGGACGCTGGCGATGGTGGAGCTGATGCCGGGGGCGCGGATTCTGACCGCCACCATGCGGGCGAACGGCGCGCACGCCATGCTGGTATCGGGCGGCTTCCGCTTCTTCACCGGACGAGTACGGGAGATGGCGGGCTTCGACCAGGACGAGGGCAACGTGCTGCATGTCGAGGGCGGCCGGCTGACCGGAACCGTCGGCGATCCGATCCTGGGCCGGGAGCACAAGCTGAAGACGCTGACCGATGCCGCCGCCGCGCGCGGCCTGTCGCCGGCGGAGACGCTGGCGGTCGGCGACGGGGCGAACGATCTGCCGATGCTGCTGGCGGCGGGCCTGGGCGTCGCCTACCATGCCAAGCCTTCCGTCCGGGCGGCCGCGCACGTCCGAATCGACCATGGCGACCTGACCGCCCTGCTCTACGCGCAAGGGTATCGAGCGGAAGAATTCGCCACCCCCGAAGCCTGAGTCTCGAGGAAACTCCCATGCCATACCTGGCCGCCGACGATCGCTACCAGTCGATGCCCTACAAGAGGTGCGGGGGCAGCGGATTGAAGCTGCCCGCCCTGTCACTGGGGCTGTGGCACAATTTCGGCGGCGACCGCACGCTGGAGAGCCAGCGCGCGATGCTGCGCCGCGCCTTCGATCTGGGCGTCACCCATTTCGACCTCGCCAACAATTACGGGCCGCCCCCCGGCTCCGCCGAAGAGAATTTCGGCCGGCTGATGGCGCAGGATTTCCGGCCCTATCGGGACGAACTCCTGATCTCCACCAAAGCCGGCTACGACATGTGGCCCGGCCCCTACGGCGAATGGGGCAGCCGCAAATATGTGCTGGCGAGCCTGGACCAGAGCCTGAAGCGGATGGGGCTCGACTATGTCGACATCTTCTATTCCCACCGCTTCGATCCGGAGACGCCGCTGGACGAGACGATGGGGGCGCTGGACCACGCCGTCCGGTCGGGCAAGGCGCTCTATGCCGGCATCTCCTCCTATTCCGCGGAGAAGACGCGGGAGGCTGCAGCGATCCTGCGGTCGCTGGGCACGCCCTGCCTGATCCACCAGCCCTCCTATTCCATGCTGAACCGCTGGGTGGAGGATGGGCTGCTGGACGCGCTGGAGCAGGAGGGAATCGGCTGCATCGCCTTTTCGCCGCTGGCTCAGGGGATGCTGACCGACAAATATCTGAAGGGCGTCCCGGAGGAGAGCCGCGCGGCGCAGGGCAAGTCGCTGTCGCCCAACCTGCTGAGCGACGATAACCTGAAGCGCATCCAGGGGCTGGACGCGATCGCGGGCAAGCGCGGGCAGAGCCTGGCGCAGATGGCGCTGGCCTGGGTACTGCGGGACCGGCGGGTGACCTCCGTGCTGATCGGCGCGTCGAGCGTCCGGCAGATCGACGACAATGTCGCGGCGCTGGAGAAGCTGGATTTCACGCCGGAGGAGCTGGCGGAGATCGACCGGTTCGCAACCGAAGGCGGCATCAACCTCTGGGCGCGGTCGAGCGCCGTCTGATCCCCCGATCGTGGGGGATCGCGCATCCCCCTTCCTTCATGATCCGATCCTTCCGGGCGGCGCGACAGTCCGCCCCGGAAGGACGATCCGATGCATTTCCTGCCAGACCCGATCGATCCCGCCGTCAGCCGCACGGCGCTGATGGTCTGCGCCTATTGCGCCCTGACGGCCCGCCACCCCGCCTTCGCGAAGGCCTTCCGCGACCCGTTCGCCGAACCGCTCTACCGTCTGGCGGCGCGGGAGGGCGACGCGCTGATGGAACGGACGCCGGACTGGCCGGCCGTGGAGCGGGTAGTGCTGGCGGAAGGCGGCGTCGCGGCGACGGCGCTTACGAGCGTCGTCTGGCGGAAACGCTGGATCGAGGATCATGCGCGGCGGGCGCTGGAGGATGGAATCCGGCGCGTCGTGGTCCTGGGCGGCGGGCTGGACACGCTCGCCCTGCGGCTGGCCCCGGCCTTCCCTGCTGCGAGCTTCATAGAGGTCGACCGGACGGAGACGCAGCGGGTGAAGCGGCGGCTGGCGGCGCAAGTGGCCGGGATTCCGGACAATCTGGCGTTCGTCGAGGCCGACCTCGCCATCACGCCGCTGGAGGCCGTGCTATCGGAGAGCAGCGGTCCGACGCTGCTGATCGCGGAGTTCGTGCTGGAATATCTGCCGCCGGAGGCTGTGGCGCGCCTGTTCGGATCCTTCCGGCCGCTGATCGGCGCGCAGGGGCGGCTGATCTTCACCTTCATGTCGAAGCCATCGCTGGAGACGGAACCGCTGGCCCGCCGCTATGCGGAAGCGGCCGAGGCTATCGGAGAGCCGATCCGCTGGCGCCTCGACCCTGCGCTCTTGTCCGGATTTCTTCGGGATCACGGGCTCCGGGCGCGGGACCGGCTGAACACGCGGGTGCTGATCGATTCCTATCTGGACCGGATCGGGATCAATGTTCCCGGCGTGGTGCCGGAACGGCCGGTCGACACGCTGCACATGGTGCTGGCGTCGGCAAACCACCCCTCACCCTCCCGCTCCGCGGGTCCCTCCCTCTCCCACAAGGGGAGAAGGTGAAGTTGTTAGCCCTCTCCCCTTGTGGGAGAGGGTTAGGTGAGGGTTTAGGCTCCCTCCCCTGCTAAGCGGGGGAGGGTTGGGGTGGGGGTGTCAGCCGGTTTCGACGTTGAGGGCGACGAAGCGGATGCCGCCGGGGCCGTCGAGGAGGAGGAGGACGGATTTGCGGCCGGCGTCGCGGGCTTCGGCGACCCTGGTCGCGACGTCGGCGGGTTCGGCGACCTGCTCCTGGCCGACCTCGACGATCACCTCGCCGGGTTGCAGCCCCTTCTGGGCCGCCGCGCTGCCGGGCTCGACATTGGTGATGAGCACGCCTTCCAGGTCGGGAGCCAGATTGTACTGGGTCCGCGTCTCCTCGGTCAGCGCGGTCAGGGTCAGGCCCAGCGTGTGGAGGTTCTCCTCAACCATGGTGTCGGGGCTTGAGCCGTCGGCGGAGAGAAGGCCCTGCTCCTCCGCCTCCTCAAGCTCGCCCAGCTCGACCTCCACGGTCCTGATCTCGCCCTGACGGAAGATCTCGACCTCGACCTCCCGGTCGACCGCCGTTTCAGCGACGAGGCGCGGCAGGCGGCGCATCTCCTCCACCTCCTGGCCGTCGAATTCCAGGATCACGTCGCCCGCCTCGATCCCCGCCGTCTCGGCCGGGCCTTCGGGCGTGACGCTGGCGACCAGCGCGCCGCGCGCGGAATCGAGGCCCAGGCTCTCCGCGATCTCATCGGTCACAGTCTGGATGCGTACGCCGAGCCAGCCACGGCGCGTACGGCCGAACTCGATAAGCTGCTCGACCACCGGCTGGGCCAGGGAGGACGGGATGGCGAAGCCGATGCCGACCGACCCGCCGGAGGGGGAGAAGATGGCGGTGTTGATGCCGATCACTTCACCCGCCAGGTTGAACATCGGACCGCCGGAATTGCCCCGGTTGATCGAGGCGTCGGTCTGGAGGAAATCGTCATAGGGGCCGGCATTGATGTCGCGGGCGCGGGCGGAGATGATGCCGGCCGTCACCGTGCCGCCAAGGCCGAACGGGTTGCCGATCGCCAGCACCCAGTCGCCGACGCGCATCACGTCGCTGTCGCCCCAGGGAACGAAGGGCAGCGGCTCATCGGTCTCCACCTTGAGGACCGCGAGGTCGGTCTTGTCGTCGACGCCGACCAGTTCGGCCGTCAGCGAGGTGTCGTCCTGGAGGATGACGTTGATCTCATCCGCGCCGGCGATGACGTGGTTGTTGGTCACGACATAGCCCGACGCGTCGATGATGAAGCCGGAGCCCAGCGAGGTGGCGCGCTGCGGCGGGCCGTTCGGGATGCGCCCGCGCTCGTCGAAGAACTCCCGGAAGAATTCCTCGAACGGGGAGCCCGGGGGGAATTGCGGGATGTCGGGGCCTTCGAAGCGCCGCTGGTCGATGGTCTGCGTCGTGGAGATGTTGACGACGGCCGGCGAAAGCCGTTCGGCCAGATCGGCGAAGCTCTGCGGCGCGTTCTGCGCCCGCGCGAGCGAGGAGAGGCCAAGAGCGGTCGCCAGCACAAGCAGGGCCAGGAAGGCGCGGAGATAGATCGAGGTGTCGAATCGCCGCGCTGTGGCGAGCGAGGAAACCCTTTGTCCAGCGGACCCCAACCGACGCCCCATACCTGCCTTCTCCCTGCCGTTGCGCCGGTCCCTGCCGGCTTCTTCGCGACGCGCCGTCGACGCCTGTCCCGCTTTCAAGGGATGTTGGCGTTTCGGAACGGCGGGTCAACCCACTTTGCCAGAAGCCGCCAGCTTCGTCGGCAATCGCGGCGTCATCAAGGCGGGTCAGCGGGCGCCGGTCAACGAATGCCGGTCAACGAATGACTGCGACCAGCGCCACGCCCAGAACGGCCGCCACCAGCCCGGCGATTCGCAGGCTGGCCGACGGCATCGTCATGACCGAGGCGACCATCCGCTTCATCGCTTCCGGGGCGACGGCGTAGCACAGCCCCTCGATGACCAGCACCAGGGCGATGGCGGTGAGGAAATCAGACATGCGGGATCGCTAGAGCGAGGCGGCGGCGGTCCTTCGGGAAGACCGCCGCCCTCCCCTCGTCACTCGGCTTCCGTCGGGGCCGCGGGAATGGTTTGCTCTTCCGGCGGCTGCCCGGCGGACTCTTCTTCCGTGGGGCCGGGCGGAGCGGTTTCCGGTTCCGGCGCCTGCGCGGCCGAGCCTTCTTCCGCGGGTTCCGACGGGGTCACGGAGATAGCCCCGCCCGACGCGCCGACGGCCTCGGCCGGATCGACATCGCCGAAGAACCGGAAGAACTCGCTCTGCGGCGACAGGACGAACGTCGTCTCCTCGCTGCCCAGCGCGTTCCGGTAGGCCTGGAGCGTCCGGTAGAAGGTGAAGAACTCCGGATTGGCGTTGTAGGCCTGGGCCAGGATGGTGATCGCCTGGGCCTCGCCCTCGCCGCGCAGCACCTGCGCCTCGCGCTCCGCCTCGGCCAGGAGGACGGTCGCCTCGCGGTCGGCGCGGGCGCGGATCTGGGTCGCCTGCTCCGCGCCCTCGGCCCGGAACTCCGCCGCCTCCCGCGCCCGTTCGGAACGCATCCTTTCAAACACCGCCTGCTCGGTTTCCTCCGGCAGGTCGACCCGGCCCAGCCGGACGTCAATGATATCGATGCCGAAGCTGAGCGCGTCCTCGTTCACCTGGCGCTGGATCTCTTCCATGATCCGGGCGCGCTGGTCGGACAGGATCTCTATCTGCGTGGTGTTGCCCAGCACCCGGCGGACGGCCGAATTGACGGTCCGGGCCAGCCGCTCGCGGCCGGTCTCCTCCGTCCGCACCGCCTGATAGAACATCAGCGGATCGACGATCTTGAACCGGGCGAAGCTGTCGACCACGAGGCGGCGCTGGTCGCCCAGGATCACCTGCTCGGCCGGCGGATCGAGGGAGAGGATGCGGTCCTCATACCGAATGACGCGCTGGATGAACGGGATCTTGAAGTTCAGGCCGGGTTCGACGACCTGGTCGACCGGATCGCCGAACTGCACGACCAGCGCCTGTTCGGTTTCGTCGACGATGTAGAAGGACTGGGTGGCGAGGAGGCCGAGCAGGACCACGAGCACGCCGAGGATGGCGAATTTCCGGTTCATGGTCACTGACCTTCCTGGGTCGCCGGGCGACGCCGCAACTGATCGAGCGGCAGGTAGGGCACGACGCCCGAGCCGCCGCCGGCATCGTCGCCGATGATGACCTTGTTGGTGCCCTGGAGGACATCCTCCATCGTCTCGATATAGAAGCGTTCCGCCGTGACTTCCGGGGCCGCCTCATAGGAGTTGAGGACCGAGGTGAAGCGTTGTGAGTCGCCGAGCGCCTCGTTGATCACCTGCTCCCGATAGGCCGAGGCCTCCTGGATCATCCGTTCCGCCTCGCCGCGCGCGCGGGGGATGACGTCGTTGCGGTAGGCCTCCGCCTCGTTGCGGAGCCTCTGGCCGTCCTGGAGGGCGCGCTGCACATCGTCGAACGCGTCGACCACCGGATCCGGCGGCGCGACGTCCAGGAGCTGCACCTGCGTCACCTCGATGCCGGCATTGTAGTCGTCCAGGACCGACTGGACGAGGTCCCGGGTCCGGATCTCGATCTCCGCCCGCGCCTCGTTCATGGCCGGCTGGAGCTCCGTCTGGCCGATGATCTCCCGCATCGCGCTTTCGGCGACGATCTTCACCGTCTCCTCCGGCTCCCGGATATTGAACAGGAAGTTGGACGCGTCGGAGATGCGCCAGAGGACCGTGAAGTCGATGTCCAGGATGTTCTCGTCGCCGGTCAGCATCAGGCTTTCCTCCGGCACGTCGCGGGCCGAGGCGTTACGCCCCTCGATCGCGCCGACGAAACCGATGTCGATCCGGTTGACGGTGGTGACCGACGGGGTCAGGACCGTCTCGATCGGCGCGGGCAGGTGGTAGTTCAGGCCCGGCTGCGCGTCGCGCACATATTCGCCGAAGCGGAGCACGACGCCCCGTTCATCGGGCTGCACGCGGTAGATGCCGCTGGCCAGCCAGAGGACGATGATCGCGAGGATCGCCAAGGCGATGCCGCGTCCGCCGCCGAAGCCGGACGGCATGATCCGCTTGAAGCGGTCCTGCCCCCGGCGCAGCATATCCTCCAGGTCCGGAGACGAGGGGCCGCCGCTGCCGCCGCCGCGACTTCCCCAGGGGTTCTGCCCTCCGCCGCCACCGCCGCCGGAAGACCCCCAGGGGCCGCCGCCCCCACCACCCTGATTGTTCCAAGGCATACCTTGATCCCACTCCCTCGGTTCGCACGGGAACCGGTTCTTTCTATCGCCAAGCTAGGGCCTTATATCAGAAGCGATCGCCCCGCGGTCCAGAAGTTCCACCGGAATATCTTTGAAAGGATGGGTTTTCAACCATGGCCGAGGTGACGGAAAGCCAGATACTGGCGGCGCTGGGAGATATCCGCGCGCCGGGGCAGGAAACCGACATCGTCAGCATGAAGATGGTTTCAGGCCTTCATGTCCGCGACGGCCACGTCCTCTTCTCCATAGAGGTCGACCCGCAGCGCGGCCCGGCATTGGAGCCGCTGCGCCAGGCGGCAGAGGATGCCGCCAAGGCGATTCCCGGCGTGCTTTCGGTCACCGCCGTCCTGACCGCCGAACGCCCGTCGCAGGCCGCGCCCCGGCAATCGGCGGCGCCTCCTCCTCAAGCACGGCCGGCGCCGGCGCGTCAGAAGGCCGCGGTCGAGGGGGTGAAGGCCATAATCGCGGTCGCCTCCGGCAAAGGCGGGGTCGGCAAATCGACCACGGCGGCAAATCTGGCGCTGGCCCTGTCGGTCAACGGGCACAAGGTCGGGCTTCTGGACGCGGACATATACGGCCCCTCCATGCCCCGGATGATGGGCCTGCGCGGCAAGCCCACCTCGCCGGACGGCAAATCCCTCAACCCCATGGAGAATTTCGGCATCAAGGTGATGTCGATGGGCTTCATGGTGGAGGAGGAAACGCCGATGATCTGGCGCGGGCCGATGGTCCAGTCGGCGCTGATGCAGATGCTGAGGGACGTGAACTGGGGCGAGTTGGACGTGCTGGTCGTCGACATGCCGCCAGGCACCGGCGACGCGCAGCTCACCATGGCTCAGCAGGTGCCGCTGGCCGGCGCGATCATCGTTTCGACGCCTCAGGACATCGCGCTGCTGGACGCCCGCAAGGGGCTGAACATGTTCCGCAAGGTCGACGTGCCGGTGCTGGGCATCATCGAGAACATGTCCTATTTCGTCTGCCCGGATTGCGGCAGCCAGCACGACATCTTCGGCCATGGCGGCGCGAAAGCGGAGGCCGCCCGGCTGGGCTGCCCGTTCCTGGGCGAGATACCGCTGCACCTGGCGATTCGGGAGACTTCCGACAGCGGCAATCCGATCGTCATGTCGCAGCCCGACGGCCCGCACGCCCAGGCCTACCGGGCGATCGCCGAACGGGTATGGGAGGCGCTGTCGGCGGAAGAAACCGGCCGCGCCGCCCCGCGCATCCTGGTGCAGTAGGCGGCAGCTTGGGGCTTGTCGAAGGGCCGGGGCCGACATGGTTCGACGGCCTCACCATGAGGGTGGGGCCGCCGCAATGAGGTCTTATTCTTTCCGCATAACATCGTCGTCATGAAACCGGCTGGGGAAAGGCCGGCAATCGAATCATTTGGCACCGATGCCGGCGGCGCGGACCTGCGGACGGAAGGCAAGCAGGCCGGACCGGCGAGGAGAGTTTGATGCGTATCGGACTTCCAGGATGGACGTTGGCGGTAGTGGCCGGGGTCATCGCGATTTCAGGCGCGGCGCAGGCGGACCGGAACGGCTTCTACCTTCGCAATACCGGCGATGTGGAAGTGTCCTCCGTCTATGTCTCGCCCATGTTCTCCAAGCGCTGGCGCGGCGACCGGCTGGACGTTTCCGGCATCGATCCTGGCCAGGACATCTGGGTCCAGATCGAAAATCCCGAAGGGGACTGCTTCTTCGACATAAGGGTGGAGGACGCGACGGGAACGCCCCACGAGTTCTGGGGCATCGATTTGTGCGGGACCCGCATCCTCAGCGTCCCCTGAAATCCGGCTTCATTCCCCGCCGACGGCGTGTTCGATCGGCGGTAGATTGCGGAGATATTCCACCATCGCCGCCCGGTCCTCGGTCGTCAGGCGGCTCGTCGTCTCGGAGATGACGTCGGCCATTTCGCCGCCGGCGAAATCGCCATCCGGCATCATCCCGATCTCCAGGAAGAAGGTCAGATCGTCGGCGCTCCAGCCGCCGATCCCGGTTTCCTCATGGGGGGTGATGTTGGGCACCACCTCGCCGCCCGGCCCGTCTTCCGCCCCGGCCAGATGGAGATCCTCGTCAAGCCCGCCCAGCGGGCCTCGCGGCGTGTGGCATTGGGCGCAATGGCCCAGCGCCTCGACCAGATAGGCGCCGCGGCTTTGCTCCGCCCGCACCGCCGCGGCCTCGGGCGGGATGCGCTCGAAATTCATCGACCGCCAGACCGGCAGAAGGAAGCGCCATGAGAAGGGCCAGGACAAATCGTGAGGCCGGTTCTCGACAGCGGCCGGCGGCACGGATCGCAGATAGGCCCAGAGATCGGCGATATCGGTCGCCGTCATGCCGGTGTAGCTGGTGTAGGGGAAAGCCGGGTAGTAGGGATCGCCCGAGGGCGACACCCCTCCCCTCAGCGCC
Source organism: Inquilinus sp. CAU 1745 (assembly GCF_039839375.1). Lineage (NCBI taxonomy): Bacteria > Pseudomonadati > Pseudomonadota > Alphaproteobacteria > Rhodospirillales > Rhodospirillaceae > Inquilinus > Inquilinus sp. CAU 1745. The sequence continues at coordinate 67,068 of NZ_JBDOQU010000020.1, read as the reverse complement.
CGCACCAGATCGGCCTCCGTCCAGTCACCGATGCCATGTTCGGGATCGGGCGTGATGTTCGGGCTGTAGAAGGTGCCGAACGGCGTCGACAGAGCGCGGCCGCCGGCCAGGGGCCGCGCCCCCTCCTCCTCCGCGGTATGGCAGGCGGCGCAACCGGCGGCGGCGAAGATATAGGCCCCGCGCGCCACCGGATCGTCGGACGCGGGATCGAGTTCCACCTCCTGCGCCCAAGCCGCGCCGCCGGCGAGAAACAGCAGCGACGCGGCCGGGATCATCGCGCGAGACAAGGCCACAGCGGTCAGTCGTCCTCCGCGCGGAAATTGTCATGGCAGCCGCTACAGGCCTGCCCGACGACGGCAAATGCAGCGCGGATCGCCTGCGGATCGCCGCTTTCGGCCGCCGGCTGGAAATCGGCGATGGCGGCCTGCGCAGCCTCTACCCGCTCCGCAAAATCATCGGGATTTTCCCAGATCGCCGGCAAGGCATCGCTATCGTCCACGCCTTGCCCGGTGCCTTCGGGGAACAGGTCGGGCAGACGGGGCGCGACCTCCGCCATATCGGCGGCCGCGGCCTGGACATCCTCCACGGTGCCCGCCTCGCCCTGGATGAATTTGGCGGTGGTTTTGGCGGAGTCGCCCAAGGTCTCCATAGCGTCCTGACGGGTCTCCACCATTTCCTCCGGCGTCTGGGCGACGCCCGGGAAAAACGCGCCCGACCCGACGATGGCGGCGGCGGCAAGGGCCGAGATGGCGAGGGGCTTCAGCATCAAATCCTCCCATTCTTCCGTTGTTGTCGACGCCGGAGCCGGCCTTTCGGGGGCCGGGCAGCAGGCGTCACGGGTAAAGCTAACACGGCGCCGGAAGGGAGAGTGATCACGGTCGCGTCAGGTCACGCGGAAAGCCGCCGCACGATATCGAAGCCAAGATCGGTGACGGGGGGAGCCGTCCGGCTGCCATCGAGCCTGCCCAGGATCGCTTTCGCCGCCGTCAGGCCAAGCGATTTGTAGTCCACATGGACGGTGGTCAGGCTCGGCTCCACATGCGCGGCGAAATCCTGGTCGCCGAAGCCGATCACGGCGATCTGGTCGGGAATTGCTAGACCGCGAGAGCCGGCTTCGATGATGATCCCCTGCGCCAGCAGGTCGGAGCTGCAAAAGATGACGCCTTGCGAAAAATCCTGTTCCTCGACCAGCCGGGCAAGACCTTCCCGGCCGCGCGCGAGGCTCGCCGACCCCTGGAACGTCACGTCGGAGACCGGGGCGCCCGATAGCTGGGCGAACCGATCCGCGAACGCCGTCTTGCGCCGCAACGCCCGCTCGTCCCCAGCGGAAACGGTGCCGGCGCGCCGATAGCCGGCTTCATGCGCGAACTCGGCGACCACTCGGCCGGCCTCGACATGGGAGAATCCGACGCACAGATCGACCGGGGAGTCGGTGATGTCCCAGACCTCGACCACGGGGATCCCCGCGCCGAGCAACATCTTGCGAGCCATGGCGGTATGATGGATTCCCACCAGCAGCATGGCGTCCGGTCGCCGCGACAGATGAAGGGAAATCAGCGCTTCCTCATCCTCCGCGACAAAGCCTGTCTCCGACAGGAGGATCTGGTAGCCGTGCCCCCGCATTCCGTCGGTGAAGGCCTGGATCACCGATGAATAGACGATGTTGGTGATCGAAGGCACCAGCGCGCTGATGAGCTTGCTGCGCCGCGAGGCGAGCGCGCCGGCAAGCGCGTTGGGCACGAAGCCCGTCACCTCGATCGCCTCGCGGATCTTGCGGAGCGTCTTCGGCGACACCTTGGAAGGATCGCTGAGGGCGCGGGACACCGTCACCTGTGAGACGCCGGCCAGCCGGCCGACGGTTTCCATGGTGACGGCGTCCGATGGGCGGCGGCGTGTGCGCGCTGGGGTTTCTTCCGCTGTCATAGGGAAGTTATTTCTTCACCCTGGCCGGAAGGCAAGCATCAGACCGCGTCTTCGATCCCTCCGCGATCGCGGCGGCTGATGATGATCGAGACGGCGATCGATCCGGCGATCAGCAGCCACAGGAACACGGCGATCCAGCTCTTGGTGAAGAAGATCGTCAGGTCGCCGAAGGATTCCAGGCTCTTCACGAAATAGATCTCGGCCGAAGGCCCCAGGATGAAGCCGATGATGAAGGGAGCGACCTCGAGCCCCAGCTTGACGCCGACCCAGCCGAGGATTCCGAAGACGAGCAGGGTCCAGACGTCGAACATGATGCCGTAGTTGATCGTGTAGGCGCCGATCACGCACATCATCAGGATGACTGGATAGAGGATCGCCTTCGGGATGGCGACGGCGAGGGAGAACCAGCGGATCGCGTAGTACATCAGGACGAACGTGACGACGTTGGCGAGCAGCATCGCGAGAATCATCGAATTCCATGTGTCCGGATGCTGACCGATGAACAGCGGACCGACCTGGATGCCCTGAAGGGTGAAGGCGCCGATCAGGAGGGCCGTCGTCGAATCCCCCGGAATGCCGAGCGAAAGCAGCGGCACCAGCGCCCCGCCGGTCAGCGCGTTGTTGCTCGTCTCCGAAGCGATGACGCCGGCGGGCTCGCCCTTGCCGAAGGTCTCAGGGTGGGAAGAAGTCGTCTTGGCGGCCGTATAGGCCAGGATCGATGCGGCGGAGCCGCCGATGCCGGGCAGGATGCCAACGAACGTCCCGATTCCCGAAGAGCGGATGAGGTTGAGCGTCTGGCCGCGGAATATGGACCAGGAGAATCTGGACCTGGAGCCGCTCTCCAGCTCCCGGATGGACTGGCCCTTCGGCATGCCGATCTCCGCCTCCTCCAGGACCGTCGTCAGCCCGAAGAGCGCGATGAGCATCGGCAGCAGCGAGAAGCCGCTGTAGAGGATGTCTTCCATGCCGGGCGGTATCAGGCGCCAATGTCCGTTTCCGCCGTCCGTGACGTCATAGACTCCGATGAGGCTCACGAAGATGCCGAGGAAGCCGGAGAAGACGCCCAGCAGCATGTCGCGCGAGAGCGCGCCCATGACGGTCAGCGCGAGCAGGATGATCAGGAACTTCTCGATATAAGAGAAGCGGATCGCGAAATCGGCAAGGAAGGGCGTGAAGAGGTACAGCGCCGCGAGCGAGACCAGACCGCCGAAGAGAGAGCCGATGATGCTGATGCGCATCGCCTGCTCGCCCTTGCCTTGAAGCGCCATCTGATAGCCATCGAAGGTGGTGGCGACGGATGATGGCGTGCCGGGCATGCCGATCAGGATCGCCGGCACCACTCCGCCCGAGATGCCCCCGACATAGAGCCCGATCAGCAGGGCGAGACCGTTCTCCAGCCCGAGCGCATAGGTCAGCGGCAGACAGACGGCGACGGCCATCGTCGCGGTGAGGCCGGGAATGACGCCGAAAATGATCCCAAGGGCCGTTCCGGCCGCGATGAGCAGCACGAAGAGCGGCGTGATGAAACCGAACAGATCCATTGAATTTCCCCGCTCAAGGCAGCGTCAGGAAGAAGACGTAGGCGAACACCCACCAGACCAGGAGCGGCGAGACGATGGAGACAATGCCGAGCACCGCCAGGGCGGGCCTCGCCCTTTCCCGCAGGAAAAGCAGCCCGCACAACGCCACATAGGGGATCGAACAGAGAAGGAAGCCCATGCCCGTGTTGGGCCAGAAATTGCCGACCGGGACCATCAGCAGGAAATAGACGAGCGTCAGGACGATCGTTCCGAAGAAGCGGAACTTGTCCATCGCGGCGAATATTCCGGACCAATAGCCCGCCGCGCCGGCGAACCGCCGCCAGCGCGTCGCGACGATCGCCGCCCCGAGAAGCAGAAGGACGGTGCCGATGATGGTGGGAAATACCAGGTGAGAGGTCTCGAAATCGATCGAGACGCGCGTGAGGCCGTCCATCCGCGGCGCTCCTCCTTCCTACATGACGAGGCGCGCCCGGCCCGTTTTGCAGGGCCGGGCCAGATCCTGCGAAGGATCAGCTCTTCATTTCCTCGATCACCGCGGCGGCAGTGTCGCGCTTGGCAATGAGATATGCCGCCGCCTCTGCCTGCGGCAGGTAGTTGGGCATGAAGAACGCCTGGAGCTGGCGCTGCTGGATTTCCCCGACGGCGTAGATCTCCGTCAGCGCCTCGTCGATCGTTGAGGAAATGCCAGGGTCCATCTCCTTGTTGAAGAGAAGGAAGAACTCCTTGTCGAAGGTGAAGTCCTTCTCGCCATCGAGCGTCACGCTGGTCTGCGGGCTGGCGAATTTGAGCATCTCTTCCCGGGTGGTTCCGCCCATCCCTGCCTCCGGCGCCTGCTCCAGGGTTCCCGGACGGGTCGTGATCCAGACGAAGCGCATGGCGGTGCGATCGTCTTCCGGCAGTTGCGTGAACTGCTCGTTCGCCTGGATCGAGCCGTTGATCACGTCGGCCAGGCCGTCCCACATCGCCTGATTCTTGTCCGCCTGGGAGCCGGTGTTGACCGGGACGATGTTGGCTTCCGAACCGGGGTTGAGGATGTTCGCGGCATTGCGCATTCCGGTGAATCCGATCTCCGAAACGCCGCCGGGCTGTATCGCGACGCGGATGCGTTCCCCGCCCGCCGCCGCCGCGAAGACGTCCTCCATGGATTGGTAGGGCGAGGTCTTCGGCACGAGGAAGCAGTTGCCGGGATTGATGGCGACCGTCGGGCCGATCGCGAATTCGGAGAAGGCGTCCCCGATGCCGGGCACACCATAGAGGTAGGAAAGATAGATCTGGTCGTGGTGAAGCATGATCGTCGTGCCGCGCGAATCGCGGCGTGTGGCGTTCAGCGCCTCGTTCGTGCCGACCGCGTCGACGCGGATGTTGACGCCCAGCTTCTCCGCCAGCGCGTCGGCCACGATCGACGAGTTCTGGTAGGTGTCCCCGCCTGTCGAGGTCGAGCCGATGACCATGCGGATGTTGCGCGGCAGGCTTTGCGCGCGCGCAACGTACGGGCTGGATAACGTGACGGTGGCGGCGACTCCAGCGCCGGCCGCCAGAACGGATCTGCGGGTCAGTTTCATGATGTCCTCCCCTCGGGCCGACTGTCGCGGCCTTGAATTGCGGAGCTGGGCGCTCATGACGCCCATCCAGCGCGCCACTCTATATGTATGCGCATACATAACCGTGAGACATGAATCAGCCATGTGTCAAGGCCGGAGTCACCGCAACGTCGTGCACACTTTATGAACGGGCGAGATGATTGACGCACTTCTATGAATGCGCATACACATGACGACATGGCACGATGTGAGAGATCGAGGATGACTGATCACAAAAGACGGAGCCCGAAAGAACTGCGCAGCGCGCGCTGGTTCGCTCCGGACGACCTTCGCAGCTTCGGGCACCGTTCCCGCATGATGCAGCTTGGCTATTCCGAGGAGGAATTCATGGGCAGGCCGATCATCGGCGTGCTCAACACCTGGTCCGAGCTGAATTCCTGCCATGGGCACTTCCGTCAACGGGCGGACGACGTGAAGCGCGGAGTGGCGCAGGCAGGTGGCCTAGCGGTGGAACTGCCGTCCCTTTCCGTCGACGAAAGCTTCACCAAGCCCACCTCGATGCTCTACCGCAACTTGCTCGCGATGGAGACGGAGGAGACGATCCGCTCCCACCCGCTGGACGGGGTGGTGCTGATGGGCGGCTGCGACAAGACCACCCCCGCCCTTGTGATGGGCGCGATCACCGCCGGCGTGCCGATGATCTACCTGCCGGCGGGGCCGATGCTGAGGGGCCATTTCGCCGGCAAGATCCTGGGCTCAGGCTCGGACGCCTGGAAATACTGGGACGAGCGGCGCGCCGGCAAGATCACGGATGAGGAATGGCTAGGGGTGCAGGGCGGCATCGCGCGCTCCTACGGCACCTGCATGACCATGGGCACCGCCTCCACCATGACCGCCATCGCCGATGCGATGGGGCTGACGTTGCCCGGCGCGTCGTCCATCCCCGCCGCGGATTCAGGCCACCAGCGCATGTCGTCGCAATGCGGCCGGCGGATCGTGGAGATGGTCTGGGAAGATTTGACGCCCGACCGGATCGTGACCGAAGCCGCCGTACGCAACGCCGCGATCGTCGCGATGGCGACCGGCTGTTCCACCAACGCCGTCGTCCATCTGATCGCCATCGCACGCCGCGCCGGCGTGGACCTGACGCTCGACGAACTCGACGCGCTGGGGCGCACGACGCCGCTGATCGCCAATGTCCGGCCGGCGGGCAAGGACTACCTGATGGAGGATTTCTTCTATGCGGGCGGCCTGCGCGCGCTGATGAAGCAGATGGAGGACCGGCTCGACACCTCCGCGATCACGGTGACGGGCAAGTCGCTCGGGCAGACGCTGGAGGGCGCCCAGGTCTACAATCCCGACGTGATCCGCCCCCTCTCGAACCCCGTCTATCACGAAGGGTCGCTTGCCCTCCTGCGCGGGAACCTCTGCCCTGACGGCGCGGTCATCAAGCCGGCCGCCTGCGACCCGAAATTCCACACCCATCAGGGCCCGGCCCTGGTCTTCGACAGCTATCCCGAAATGAAGGCGGCCGTGGAGGACGAAAATCTCGACGTGACGCCGGACCACGTGCTGGTGCTGCGCAATGCGGGACCGCAGGGCGGGCCCGGCTTTCCGGAATGGGGAATGCTGCCGATCCCGAAGGCGCTCATCAAGCAGGGTCATCGGGACATGCTGCGGATTTCCGACGCGCGGATGTCGGGCACCTCCTACGGGGCGTGTGTGCTGCATGTCGCGCCGGAAAGCTATGTCGGCGGACCGCTGAGCCTGCTCAGGACCGGCGACATCGTGCGGATCGACCTTCCGAACCGTCGTCTGGACATGCTGGTGTCCGACGACGAGCTGGAAGAGCGGCGGAAGGCCTGGACGAGGCCGGAGCCCCGCTTTGAGCGCGGCTATGGCTACATGTTCTCAAAGCACGTGACCCAGGCCGACAAGGGCTGCGATTTCGACTATCTGGAGCGCGGCTTCGGCCGGACCGCCGGCGAACCGGACATCTTCTGAGGAACCGTTAATCGCGACGATCGAGGATGAGGAAGGAGAAAGGCGGGTCACCCGCACGGTCCTCCCGCCGCGTCTCCACCCAATCCTTGCTGTCGTAAGGCGGAAAGTACGCATCCCCTTCGAACGCGCCCTCAACCAGGGTGACATAGAGCCGGTCGGCGGAGGGAAGCGATTCGGCGTAGATATGCCCGCCGCCGATCACCATGATCTCCGCCTCCCCCGCTTCGGCCGCCAGCCTTTCGGCCGTCGCCCAGGCGGAGGCGAGGTCGTGGACGACATGGACGCCATCGGCGCGGAAACCGGGGTCGCGCGTCACCACGATGTTGGGCCGGCCAGGCAGCGGGCGGCCGATCGATTGGAAGGTCTTGCGCCCCATGACGATCGGCTTGCCCATGGTGATCGCCTTGAACCGCTTGAGGTCCTCCGATATCCGCCAGGGCAGGCCGTTGTCCCGGCCGATCAGCCGGTTGCGGTCATGGGCGACGACGAGCGACCGGCGCATCGCCATCAGACCGCGACCTTCGCGGCGATGTGCGGGTGGGCCTGGTAGCCCTCAAGCGCGATGTCTTCATAGACGAAGTCGAACAGCGACTGCCGCGACGGGTTCAGCCTGAGCGTCGGCAGCGGCAGGGGCGTGCGGGAAAGCTGGATGTCCGCCTGCTCCAGATGGTTGGCGTAGAGATGGGCGTCGCCGAGAGTGTGGACGAAATCCCCCGGCTTCAGCCCCGTCACCTGGGCCACCATCAGCGTCAGCAGCGCGTAGGAGGCGATGTTGAACGGCACGCCGAGGAAGATGTCGGCACTGCGCTGGTAGAGCTGGCAGGACAGACGGCCGTCCGCGACGTAGAACTGGAACAGGCAGTGGCAGGGCGGCAGGGCCATCTTCTCTATGTCCGCCACGTTCCAGGCGCTGACGATCAGGCGGCGGCTGTCCGGATTGCGCTCTATCTGGTCGACCAGCCGGGATATCTGGTCGATCGTCCCACCGTCCGGCGTCGGCCATGACCGCCATTGCGCGCCATAGACCGGGCCAAGGTCGCCATCCCCGTCGGCCCATTCGTCCCAGATGCGGACGCCGTTCTCCTTAAGGTAGGCGATGTTGGTGTCGCCCTTGAGGAACCACAGAAGCTCATGGACGATCGACTTCATGTGCAGCTTCTTGGTCGTCACCAGCGGGAAGCCATCCGCCAGGTCGAAGCGCATTTGGTGGCCGAACACGCTGTAGGTGCCGGTGCCGGTCCGGTCCTCCTTGTAGACGCCGTCCTCACGCACGCGGCGCATCAGTTCCAGATACTGCTTCATTCCTGACCGTTCGGATTCGGGGGACGAGAGGCGACGATAGCGGCGACGGGAGGGGCTGGGAAGGCCCCCTCACGGAATGATCCGTCGATCGCGGAAATCCCGGAAGATGCGCATGAACATCGCTTCGGTCTCGACATATTCGTGGAAGCCGAAGCGGCGCGCCTTGGAGCCGTCGGCGAACATGTCGTAGTCCCAGGAAAAGACGAAATTGCCGAAGCCCCAGGAAGAGACCTGCCGGTAGGGCGTCGGCTCCAGCCCGTGCCTCTGGACCATGCCGTTCCATAGCGGCTCCTTGTCCGCCATGACGACGGCAAGCGACATGGGCAGTTGTGGGGCGACCTCCAGATCGAAGAATCGGGCGATCTTCGGCCACATCTCGCTCCACCGGAACAGGTCGCCATTGTTGATGTTGAACGCCTGGTTGGCGGCAGCCTCATCCGTCGCCGCCCAGACCGTCGCCTTCGCCAGAAGGCCGGAATCCGTCATCTCGATCAGGCTGTCATAGGCGCCGGGCTTGCCGGGGAAACGGAGCGGCAGCCCCAACTCCTTCGACATCGAGGCGTAGATCGCGATGACCATGGCGAGGTTCATCGGATTGCCCAGCGCGAAGCCGCCGACGACGGACGGGCGGATGGCCGACCAGCTCCACGCCCTGCCCTTCTGCCGTTCCTCCAGGAACATCTGCTGGTCGACATTGAATTCCGGCGGCATGTGCCCGGCGTCGGTTTCCCGCGCAGGCGTCTTGAAGGGGCCGAGATGCGCGCCATAGACCTTGTAGCCCTGCATCAAGCTGATGTGGCGGAGGTTCTTCGCCGCCGGCTCCACCGCCTCCACGACATTGACCAGCATGGCGAGGTTGGGCGGGACGAGTTCGGCCCAGCTCGGCCGATCCTGATAGGCGGCGTAGAAGATGTGCGTCACCTCCTTCAGGCCGCCGAGTTTCGCGCGGGCATCATCGGGATCGAGCAGGTCGACCGCGATATGGCGAACCGGCCCTGACGCCTGCCCGCCCCGGCGGGAGAGGCCGATCACCTCCCAATCGCCCAGCGCAGCCAGATGATCGACGAGGTTCCGGCCGATCACGCCCTGCGCGCCGACGACGAGGGCGGTTTTCCGATTCGTGCTCATGGGGTGATGATCCTTCAGACAGTTGATTCGACGACGCCCGGCCGGCCGGAATCCCGGCGGAGGCTTAGGAAGGCGACGGGCAACGCAGCAAGGGGCAGGAGCGCCGCGATCCAGGCGACGGAGCCGAGCCCCGGCCCATGGGCGATCACCACGCCGCCAAGCCACGCGCCGAGTGCGTTGCCGAGGTTGAAGGCGGCGATGTTGAAGCTGGAGGCGAGACTTTTCCCCGCCCCGCCCGCCTTCTCCAGCACCCACATCTGGAGCGGCGGCACCGTGGCGAAGGCCGAAGCGCCCAGCAGGCCGACGAAGATCACGGCGGAAACCGGATTGCGGACGGCGAAGGTCATGAGCGCCAGGACGGCCGCAAGCACGATCAGGCTGCCGAACACGGTCGGCGCCAGATGCCTGTCGGCCAGTCGGCCGCCGACAAGGTTGCCGACGATCAGGCCGCCGCCGAAGACCAGCAGGATCGGCGAGACGGCGCTTTCGGCGAAGCCGGCGATATCGGTCAGGAGCGGCGCGATATAGGTGAAGACGGCGAAGACGCCGGCATATCCCAGCACCGTCGTCAGCAGGCCCAGAAGCACCGGCCGGCGTCCCATCGCCCTGAAATCCGCCCGCCAGTCGCCGGCCTCAGGCGTGGCCGTGTCCTTCGGCACGAAGGCGGCGATGACGGCCAGCGCCGCAAGCCCGACCAGCGTCACAGTCCAGAAGGTCACGCGCCAGCCGAACTGCTGCCCGATCCAGCTTCCCAGCGGCACGCCGAGGATGGTGGCGACGGTCAGGCCGGTGAACATGATGGCGATCGCCGAGGCCTTGCGGTCGGGCGCGACGAGCCCGGTCGCCACCACCGAGCCGACGCCGAAGAAGGTGCCGTGGGCAAGCGCGGTGAGCATGCGCGCCGCCATCAGCGTCCCGTATGTTGGTGCCAGCGCGCAGGCGGCATTGCCTGCTGTGAAGATCGCCATCAGAGCGATCAGCAGCGTCTTGCGCGGCCATCGGCTGGTGAAGGCCGTCAGCAGCGGCGCGCCGACGACGACCCCCAGCGCATAGCCGGAGATCAGCAGGCCCGCCGCCGCGATCGAGACGCCGAGATCGGCGCTGACCTCCAGCAGCAGGCCCATGATGACGAATTCGGTGACGCCGATCCCGAAGGCGCCGGCGGCGAGGGCGTAGAGGGCAAGGGGCATGTCGTCTTTCCGTGATGACGTTCGCTCAAGCCCCTTAGGTGGACGATCCGGCGCCGGTGAAGTAGACATCCTTTAAGAACATCATTTGTGAAACGAGATCATGAATGGCGCGATTGGAGGTCAACCGGTCCGGCGAGATGGAGGTCTTCGTGAAGGTGGTGGAGCTGGGTGGTTTCTCAGCCGCCGCCCGGGCCTTCCGGATGACGCCCTCGGCGGTCAGCAAGCTGGTCGCGCGGCTGGAGGCGCGGCTTGGGGCGAGACTGCTCAACCGGTCGACCCGGCGGCTCCAGTTGACGCCGGAGGGCTGCGCCTTCTTCGAACGGGGGGTACGGCTGCTGGCCGACCTGGACGAGGCGGAGCGCTGCGCCGGGGCCAGCGAGATTCCGTCCGGCCGGCTGCGGGTCAATGTCAGCGTGCCCGTGGGCATGCACATCCTGCTGCCGCTGATGCAGGAATTCCTGGAGCGCCATCCGGAGGTCAGCCTGGATATCGATTTGACCGACCATGTGGTCGATTTGCTGGAGGAGCGGACCGATGTCGCGATCCGCAACGGGCCGCTGAAAAGCTCCCGTCTCATCGCCCGGAAGCTGGGGGAGACGCGGATGATGATCGTCGGCGCGCCCTCCTACCTCCGCCGGCGCGGAATCCCGAGGACGCCGGCGGAGCTGGACGGGCACAACAGGCTGGGCTTCGGCTATGTCCGGGCGGTTGAGGGATGGCCGTTGATGGATGGGGACCGCCGGATCGTCGTTCCCACCATCGGCAGCGCCCGGGTCAGCAACGGCGACGCGCTGCGGGCGCTGGCCGTGAACGGGCTGGGCCTGGCGCGCCTCGCCACCTTCCTGGTGGAGGCGGACATCGCCGCCGGCCGGCTGGAGCCGGTGCTGGAGAATTGCAGCCCCGGCGATCTCGAGGAGATCCACGCCGTCTATCTGGGCCAGGGTGGCCTGCTGCCGGCCCGCGTCCGCGCCTTCCTGGACTTCCTGGTGGAGAGGGTGCGGATGGGCTGAAGGTTGAGTCGACGCCTTCCCGAAACCGTCATGCCGGACCCCGATCCGTCATCCATGCGATGTCGATGATTGCCGGAACCGTGCTCTGTTCTTCGCGATCGGAGAAGCGGCAAGAGCCTATGGATTCCCGATCAAGTCGGGAATGACCAACAAAAACAATGTCATGGTGGACTTGATCCAGCATCCATGCGGTGTCGAGAGTGGGCGACCTTCGCGGGAATGACCAGCAAAAGAACCATTCTCCCAACTCCCTCATGGTGAGCCAGTCGCACCATGTGTGCCCGCGCCCTTCGACGGGGCTCAGGCCGAGGAGGAAAAGCATGGGCCTGACAACACAATTGCCCGATCAAGTCCGGAATGAACAGTAAAGGAAGGTTTCGCCCCGCCTCCTCATGGCGAGCCTACCATGCCGCGCGGGGCCGGCTGGTTCACCCCAGCACCTTCCCGTAGATCCTCTTTTCGAACAGTTCTCCCTCCTCGCCCTTGTAGTCGGAGCCGTCCTGGTCGTCGGCCCAATGGATGAGTTCGTGGAGCACCGTGACGCCGGCGAGGTGGACCTTGTCGCCGCCCTTGTTGCGAACCCAGTCGCGGCCGGCCTCGAACTCGTCCACAAGGTCGGAATCGATCTTTATCGTGTTGGATTTGACGCCGGGCTGGAACGAGCCGTAATCGCCGTCCAGCGCCGTCACGTTCACCGTCGGCCGCTCCGTCCATTTCAGCGCGCGCTTCAAAGCGGCGTGGTCAAGCTGACCGTACTTCATGAAGGCGCGTCGGATGGATTTCACGTCCGCCACATCCGGCAGGTCGTAACGAAGATAGTGGTAGAACTTCGGATAAAGCACGCGATCGATGAGCCCTATATACATGGCCGTCCCTCCGGCAAGAGACCTGCCCGATATTAAGCTCGGCCGGCGGGAGCGGGCAGAGGTTCATGGGAATTGCACCCAATGAACGCCGATGAACGTGGGACTCCTTCACGCCACCTTCCAAACCGGCGGCGGACGCACTATATTCATCGGTGACGGGGCTTGCTCCGTCTATGGCGATAAACGCCGTAGCTAATAGCTTGACCGGACCGGGGGGGCAGCACCCCCGCGCCTCCACCAAACTTCCACCTTGGGGGCGAAACAGGATCGACGGCTGGTGAACGGTACGGTTTTTGCCCGGCATGGTTCCGCCGTTATCGGGCCATTGCATAGTTGCGAATGACAACAATGCTGAGGTTCGCCTCGCCGCGTAAGCGGTCGGGTGACCACATCTAAGCCCTTGGGGGTTGCACTCCAAGGCGGGGTCGGGGGGCGCCTGGCAACAGAAGCCCCCACTTCCCATTTTCGGCGCGCCGGGCGGCTTCCAGCCCTTCACAGGGCGGATTGAGGCGTCTAGTCTCTGCCGCATGGTTGAAGACCGACTCCGATACGACCGCATGGTCGAGCGAGCGTTGCGCGGCGTGGTCCGCGAAGCGCTGACCCAGGCGGCCGAAGGCGGGCTGCCCGGAAACCATCATTTCTACCTGACGTTCACGACCGACAATCCGGACGTGGACATTCCGTCATATCTGAAGGAGCAGTACCCGGAGGAGATGACGATCGTCCTCCAGCATCAGTTCTTCGGGCTGGAGCTCGACACGGCCGGCTTCGCGGTCACGTTGAGCTTCAACAACAAGCACGAACGGCTGGTCATCCCGTTCGCGGCGATCACCACCTTCGCCGACCCTTCGGTGAATTTCGCCCTGCAGTTCCAGCGAATCCCGGGCGCCGAGGATCCGTCTCCTCCCTTGCCCTCCCAGGACCATCTGGAAGCCCCGGAAACTGCCGACGAGCCGCCCAAGGAAGAGGACGGCAGCAAGATCGTCACGCTGGATAATTTCCGAAAAAAATAGCCCTTTACCCTTCCTTCATATTTTTTTGCGCCGGGCGAACAAATGACACGCCCGATTCCCGATCTTGGTTGTTATGGTGAATATCAACTTCCGGCAGACCCTGAGGAAAGGGATCCTGACCGTGGTTGCCTAGACCTTGACATCTCGGCTTGAGGGAAAGGCGCGGCCATGTACCAACACGAGTCCCTGCGGCATCACGCAGTTGTTATCGGCGGAGAACGGGTCGGCGATCTGGTGTCGCTAGGCCTGCGGGTCGTCTTCTATACGACGGACCCACGGCTGACGACGCTGGACGGCACCTATTATTGCTCTATGGAAAGCGCGGTCGAGGCGGCGCGCAACGCATTACGGAAAATCAAGGCGATGCCCGGCCTGGAACGGCGTCGTCCACCCTATCACGCGCCCGTCAGGCAGGCGCGTTTCTAGCTCTGAAGGGCGAAAGCGACCTGACCCGTCCGCCGCACCGTCGCTTGGCGGAGGCGGCGAGACGGGCCGGGATGCAGACCAGCCTGCCGACGCGCGAGGCGCGTCCGGCGGTGCGGCCGAGGGCAAGAGCGTTGGCGATCCGACGATCGAGGAAAGCCCAGCTCGCCTCATGCCGCTCCGAGGAATCCCCCAGCCAGTAGAGCAGCGTCGATCCCTGGACGGCCGCCAGCAAGCCGCGCTTGGTGTAGAAATTATAGTCGGTCGAGACGTCGCCCGCGGCATGCCACAGCGCGTCCACCGTCCGGTAGAGAAGACGGCTGGCGACAACGCCGTTTCCGGGCATCGACAGGACGGCCAGCGCCCGTCGCTCCGCATCCCGGTGGGGCTCCAGGATCTCCAGCCGGGTGCGAACGCCCAGCGTGATCTTCTCCCGGACCTTCAATTCGGCGAAACCGTCATGGCCAGCCAGAGCCTCCAGCATTTGCCGGTCCGCCCAGTCGCTGAAATGGGCGATCAGGTCGATCGTGCCCCTGGGGAACAGGTCGTCGGCGGCGCCAGCTTTCATCCCGACCGATTCGGCGGCCAGATGAAGGGCGCGGCGGGTCCAGCCGTCGAAGGCGATGTTGGGCAGGACCGCCAGCATCAGGCGGTCCCGCTGCGCCAACCGCTCGGCCTCGCGGGCCCTCGTCCGTTCAGTCGTCATCGGTTTCTTCCTCCTTCTCAAGGAGATGGTGCAGTTCGCTGTCGAAGACGAGCGTTTCCATCCTGTCCATGCGGTCGAGATAGAGAATGCCGTCCAGATGATCGACCTCATGCTGGACGACACGGGCATGAAAGCCCGTCGCCTCCCGCTCGATCCGGCCGCCATCCAGCCCGGTGCCGGAATAGCGGATGCGGTCGTGGCGCGGCACCAGCCCGCGCAGGCCCGGTATGGAGAGACATCCTTCCAGGCCGAGCGCGATCGTATCGTCCAGCGGCTCGACGACCGGATTGACCAGGACCGTCACGCCCTCGGGCGGAGGATCCTCCCCGGCGGTCAGGCGCTCCGCCGGCGCCCGGAAGACGATGATCCGGCGATCGACATGGATTTGCGGGGCCGCCAGCCCGACGCCGCCGGCATCCTCCATCGTTTCGATCATGTCGCGCGCCAGGACCGCCACCGCCGGATCGGTGGGATCCTCGATCGGCGCCGCCTTCCGGCGCAGCACGGGACGTCCCATAAGTGCGATCTTCAACAGGGTCATGGTTTCGAGCCTTCGTTCCGGTTCTTGAAATTCCGCGAAATCTGGGGCGCATCCGATCTTGGCAAGCGGAGCCGCCCGTGATAGACACTGCGCCCTTGGACCCGCCTTACGGGCGGGAGCCAACGGTTTTCTGTGGACCATTGACCTTTGAGTGTCCCCGAAAGGAGCGACGAACTAACGTGCAAGTTCAAGTTCGTGACAACAATGTCGACCAGGCCCTTCGCGCGCTGAAGAAGAAGATGCAGCGCGAAGGCATTTTCCGCGAGATGAAGCTGCGCCGCAACTACGAGAAGCCCTCGGAGAAGCGTGCGCGCGAAAAGGCGGAGGCCGTGCGCCGCGCCCGGAAGCTGCTGCGCAAGCGCCTGGAGCGCGAGGGCTACTAGCCCCGCGACATTCTCGGCGGCGTTTTCAGGACGCCGCGAATGAATGCTGGATGAGACCGCCCGGCCCCGTTGCCTGGGCGGTTTTGTCTTGCGCGCGTTCCCGAGCGGGTCGAAGCGATCAGGCCATCGCCTTGCGATAGCAATATTCGACGCTGTTGGAGAGGTCGTTCAGCGCCCGGCTCCCTTCCTGCCGGACATAGCCCAGCCTTTCATAGAGCCGGTGAGCGTCCGTGAAGCGGGTGTCGGTCCAGAGCACCATCCGCGTGCAATCGACCCGCCGCGCCGCATCCTCCACCAGGGCGACCAGTCGCGTGCCGATCCCGCCGCCCCGCGCCGCACGTCCGACATAGAGCCGCAGCAGCTCCGCCTCCGGCCCGTCGAAGCGGCAGCCGATGCAGGCGACGATCTCCCCGTCCCGCTCCACGATCCAGAGCCGGCCGCCCTTCTCCGCGAAGGCGCTGGCCGGGCGCAGCAGGTCGGGCATGTCGTCCTGCAGGTCCAGCACACAACCCGGATATTCCCGGAAGATGGCGTCGATGAGGGCGATCAGCCCCGCCGAATCGCCATCGGCGGCATCGCGGATCAGCAGTTCATCGACAATCATCAATCTTCCTCTCGCATCGGCGCGGGAGGGGTTATGCCCGACGCGCGGGGAGGAAGGAAGGGGCCGGGGTCCTAGAACCGGAGGTCGAACCGCGCCCCGACGGCGACGTTCATCTGTTCGAACGGGTTCTCCACCCGTCCGGTCAGGGTCAGATGGTCGAAGACCCGCCGGCTGAAATCCAGGAACAGGTCGGTCTCCCACTCCGCCGGTGTCAGGAAGGCGATGGCGGAAATGCCGAGCCCGCTGCCGATATGGCGGAGCGCGAGGCTGGTTCGGCTGGACAAGGAACCGTCGCCATCGCTGGCCATAGTATAGTCTGCGTCGACGCGGTAGAGGACGTAGAATCGCGGCTGGGTCAGCTTGGTCACGGCTGCACCGTGCATGATCACCGAATCACCGACCGCGTCGTAGCGGCCGTCGATATCGACGCGGAAGGCCGTCACCGGATCGTGCAACGGCCGCCAGGAAGCCTCCGCCCCGACCACCATGTCGGCGGCGCGAGTCCGCCCACCCTGCCATGCCTTTCCGGCGAAGCTGACGCCGCCGCTCAGCGTATAGTTCTCGGTCGTGCTTCGAAGCCAGTAGCTTTCCCGCGCCCGCACGCCGGTCCGCCAGTCCCGAGACCCGCTCACGTCCGGCCGAAGGAAGGCCGGGCTGCTGGCGGTTCCGGAAGGCGCGCTGAGTGGGCCGACCAGCAGGGCGGCGGGCTCCTCCTCCTGCGCCGCCATCGCCGGAAGGGCGATGAGGAAGGCCAGAAGGAACAGGCAGTGTCGTAACAGGCGGCGATGGATAGGATGGGTGCGCATAGGGCCGGATCAGGCTGTTGGGGGCGAATCTCCAATCGAATCAATGTGATTCTAATTCGCCACTTGTCACGAATTGGTTAACGCGTCGAACACGGGCCGCCAACCCCGCTTCCCGAAAAATTTCGGCTTGCGCCGGCCGGAAGACGCCGCTGGACTATCGGGCGGCGCATCCAGCGCCATCGATAGGAAAGGCTTCGAGGCATCCTGCCGCGCCTGACCGCCAACCGACGATGCGACCGCGCCAGATGACAGACCCGATTCGCGACCTTCTATCCCGCAAGCCCGTCCTGTTCGCCGACGGCGCGATGGGCACCAGCCTGTTCGCCCTGGGGCTGGAGACCGGGGACAATCCGGAATTGTGGAACGTCGACCATCCCGACCGGGTGGCGGAGGTGCATCGGGGATTCGTCGAGGCCGGGTCGGACATCGTGCTTACCAACAGCTTCGGCGGCAATGCGCGGCGGCTGATGCTGCACCAGCTACAGGGCCGGGTGGGCGAGTTGAACCGCGCGGCGGCGGAAGTCGCGCGGAATGTCGCCGACCAGGCCGGTCATAAGGTGCTGGTCGCCGGGTCGATGGGTCCGACGGGCGACATCATGGCCCCGGTCGGCGCGCTGTCCACGGCGGAGGCGGAGGAGGCTTTCGCCGCCCAGGCCGAGGCGCTGAAGGAGGGTGGGGTCGATCTCTTGTGGATCGAGACCATCTCCGCCATGGACGAGCTGACGGCCGCGGTCGCCGGCGCGGCGCGTACGGGCCTGCCAATCGTGGCGACGCTGACCTTCGACACCCATGGCCGCACCATGATGGGCGTGACCACGGCGGAGGCGGCGAAACTGGCCGCCGGTCTGCCGGTCCCGCCCGTCGCGATCGGAGCCAATTGCGGGATCGGCCCCAGCCAGCTTCTGGAATCCGTGCTGGGGCTGGTCGCCGCCGCGGGGCCGGAAGCGGTCGTCGTCGCCAAGGGCAATGCCGGCATCCCGCAATACCGCGCGGGGCACATCCATTATGACGGCAGCCCGGACGTGATGGCCGACTATGCCGCGCTCGCCCGCGACGCCGGCGCCCGGATCATCGGCGGCTGCTGCGGCAACACCGCCGCCCACATCAGGGCGATGGTCGAGGCTGTGGGGACGAGGCCAAGACGCGATCCGCCGAGCCTGGAGGCGGTGGCGGCGGCGCTGGGCCCGCTGAACGCGCCGGCCAAGACGGATGGCGAGGAAAGGCGGGAACGGAAACGACGGCGGGGGTAGACACCCTCACCCTCCCGCTTTGCGGGTCCCTCCCTCTCCCGCAGGCGGGAGAGGGTGAAAATGGTTTACCCTCGCCTACGTCTCCGCCTTCCCTCCTCCGGCCCAGCGGCCTCCCTCGGCTCAGGCAGGGTCACGGCGGCGCGGAGGTTGGGGAAGGGATCGGATTTGTGGGGGATGGCCATGGCGCGGACGAAATGGTCCTGGAATTTCGGCTCCACAGCCGTCTCCACCTTCTCCACCTGACGGACGACGCGCTCGATCTCCGCGCGAGAGGATCGGTTGACCAGCGCGATGCGCGCGCCGGTGCCCGCCGCGTTGCCGGCCGATCCGACCTTCGCCAGGTCGCAATCGGGGATGAGACCCAGCACCATCGCGTATTTCACGTCGATATGGCTGCCGAACGCGCCGGCCAGCGTGATGCGGTCGACCGATTCCACGCCCATCCTGTCCATCAGCAGCCGGATACCGGCATAGAGCGCCGCCTTGGCGAGCTGGACCGCCCGGACGTCGGTCTGGGTGATCCGCTTCTCCGTCGACAGGCCATCGGCGTATTGGAGGACGTAGGAGAAGGTGCGGCCGTCCGGCACGATGCGCGGCGACCGCGCCGCGAGCGATCCGTCGATCACGCCGTCGGCAGTGAGGATGCCGGCCAGGTACATCTCCGCCAGCACCTCGATGATGCCCGACCCGCAGATGCCGGTGACGCCGGTGCGGACCGCCATATCGTAGAATCCGGGTTCGTCCGACCAGAGATCGCCGCCGATGATCCGGAACCGGGGCTCCAGCGTCTCAGGGTCGATCCGCACCCGCTCGATCGCGCCGGGCGCGGCGCGCTGGCCGCAGGAAATCTGCGCGCCCTCGAAGGCCGGCCCGGTCGGGCTTGAGCAGGCGAGCAACCGCTGCCGGTTGCCGAGCACGATCTCCGCATTCGTGCCGACATCGACGACCAGTCGCAGCTCGTCCGACAAATAGGGCGTCTCCGACAGGATGACGGCGGCCGTGTCCGCCCCGACATGGCCGGCGATGCAGGGCAGCACATAGGCGCGGCCGTCGGGATTGATCCGCAGGTCGATCTCGCTGGCCCAGATGTTCAGCGCCTGATCGGTGGCGAGCGCGAAGGGCGCGCCGCCCAGCTCCGTCGGATCGATGCCCAGCACCAGATGATGCATGATCGGGTTGCCGACGATCGTGACCTCCAGGATGTTGTTGAGGTCGATCCCGGCTTCCGCCGCCACCTCCCCCGCCAGGGCGTTCAACGCCTCCCGCACGGCGGCGGTCAGCGCAGCCTCGCCGCCCGGATTCATCATGATGTAGGAAACCCGGCTCATCAGATCCTCGCCGAAGCGGATCTGCGGGTTCATCCGGCCGCCCGCCGCCAGAACCTCGCCCGTCTCCAGATCGCAGAGATGGGCGGCGATGGTGGTGGAGCCGATGTCGAAGGCGATGCCGTAGATCCTGTCATGGAAGCCAGGCCAGACGGTCAGCAGCCTTTCTCCCTCGCGGACCGCGACGGTCACCTTCCAGTCGCCGTCGCGCAGCGCCTTCTGCACGGTCTGGAGGACGCGGAGGTCGCAGGACAGATCCCCGATCTCCCATTGCTGGCGCAGCGCATCCTCCAGCCGGCGGAGATCGCCGGAAGGATCGTGCAGGTCGGGTTCGGCGACCTCCACATAATGCAGCTTGACCTCCGGATCGACCTCGATCGCCCGGACCTCGGCGCGCTTGCGGATGACCTGCTTGTGGACCTGGCTTTCCGGCGGCACGTCGATGACCAGGTCGCCCTGGATGCGGGACTGGCAGGAGAGCCGCCGCCCGGCCGCGAGCCCCCGCTTGTCGGCGTAGCGCGCCTCGCCCGGCGTCGCCTCGGTCACATGGAAGGCGCGGCTGTCGATGCCGTGTTTGGCGAACCTGCCTTCCCCGATCTCCACCTGACAGCGCCCGCAGATCGACCGGCCGCCGCATACGCTGTCGATATCGACGCCCAGCGAACGCGCGGCCTCCAATACTGTGGAGCCGCGAGGGAACCGTCCGCGCCTGCCCGACGGCGTGAAGACGACCAGCGCTTCCCCGGTCTCCGACCTGTCGGAGGCGTCCGTCTGCCCGCCTTCCGGCGGTGGCTCCGCGCGCCTGTTGGTGAGCGTCACCGCCCTTCTCCTATTATCCGACGGCCCGGCGGCGGCGGCCTTCCCTGCCGCCGCGGCCGCCCGCGGCTTCGGCCCCTTCGGCCGCCGGTTCGCGGAACTTGCGGATCCAGCGGGCGCAGTTGGGGTCGTGCCCCATCATCACGTCCGCGCCCATCACGCCGGTCATCTCCTCCGCATGGAGCGGGTTGGTGATCGCGCAGGTCATGCCCGCGCCGATCGCCATAGAGAGGAAGGCCGCATTCAGCCCGTGGCGATTGGGCAGGCCGAAGGAGATGTTGGAGGCCCCGCAGGTCGTGTTGACCTTCAGTTCCTCCCGCAACCGGCGGATGATTTTGAACGCCGTCGCCCCGGCGACATTGATCGCGCCGACCGGCATGACCAGCGGATCGACCACGATGTCCGACGCCGGGATGCCGTAATCGGCCGCATGCTCGACGATCCTCTTCGCCACGGCGAAACGTTCGTCGGGATCCTCGGAAATGCCGGTCTCGTCATTGGAGATCGCGACGACGGCCGCGCCGTACTTCTTGATGAGCGGCAGCACCGCCTCCAGCCGCTCCTCCTCTCCCGTCACCGAATTCACCAGCGCCTTGCCTTGATAGACCGCAAGCCCGGCCTCCAGCGCGGCGACGATGGAGGAATCGATCGAGAGCGGAACGTCGGTGATCGACTGCACCAGCCTGATCGTCTCCGCAAGGATGGCCGGCTCGTCGGCCAGCGGGATGCCGGCGTTCACGTCCAGCATGTGCGCCCCGGCCTCGACCTGGGCCATGGCGTCGGACACCACGCGGGAGAAATCGCCGGCCGCCATCTCCGCCGCCAGCAACTTGCGGCCGGTGGGATTGATGCGCTCGCCAATAATGACGAAGGGCCGGTCGAAGCCGATCGCCACCTCCTTCGTCGCGGAGGACACCACCGTATCGGTCATGCGCGATCCCTTTTCGCCAGATGAGCCTTGTCCGGGGAAAACCCTACGGGTCCGAAGGGTTCCGTCGATCGCTCCGGTGCGGCATGGAGTATCATGCGGGCGTCATGAGGCCCGGCGTCATGAGGTAACGCCGCCGGATGCGACCAGCGCCTTCAGGCGGGCATCGTCGAACGCCGCCTCCAGCCGGGACGCCAGCGCGTCCGCCTCCGCCTGGAGGTCGTCGCCGCACTCCGCCGGCTCGCCGCGCCGCCATTCCTCCAGATAGGCGTCCGCCCCCCGCGCCCCGCCGCGCATGGCGGCGCGGTCGATCGTGTCCTGGAAGCGCTGGGACAGCAGCAGTTTCACCTGGTTCCGCCGGCCGGCGGAGGCGACGATTTGGGAGGGAATGTCCCGCCAATAGAGGATGGTGATTTGCGGCATGGGTCAGCGAGCCCCCTCACCCTCCCGGCTTCGCCGGGTCCCTCCCTCTCCCACGAGGGGAGAGGGCTTTTTCTCCCTCTCCCCTCGTGGGAGAGGGTCGGGGTGAGGGGGTGGCGGGCCCAGGCGCTGGCGGAGGGATTTCAGCACGCCGTCGAGGTTTCCCATCACCTCGTTATTCCAGAACCGGGCGACTTCGAATCCTTCGGATTCCAGCGCGCGCGTGCGCTTCAGGTCGGCTTCACGGCGGTCGGCGTGCTGGCCGCCATCGACCTCCACGACCAGCCGAGCGTCGAAGCAGACGAAATCCAGCACATACGAGTGGAACGGCACCTGCCGGCAGAATTTCCAGCCTTCGAACTGACGGCTGCGCAGGGCGCGCCAAAGGCGGCGTTCGGCGGTGGTGGAGTTATGTCTTAAATCGCGAGCACGGTTGAGAAGAGCACCCCCCTCACCCTCCCGGCTCCGCCGGGCCCCTCCCTCTCCCACGAGGGGAGAGGGCTTTGTTTCTCCCTCTCGCCTTGTGGGAGAGGGCCGGGGTGAGGGGGCTTCGGCGGCACGCCGGACAAAAGTCGCCAGTTCACCGTACCCGGTGGGGCGGTGTTCGAAGGTTAGGGCGAGGCGGGCGGCGGCGGTGCGCGCTTTTTCCAGCAGGGCCGGGTCGTCGGTCTGGGACAGGTAGATCAGCCGGCGGTAATGGCCGAACATCAGTTCGCGGAGTTCCGGGTGGCGGTCAAGGCCCAGCCCCTCCATCACCAGCCGGTCGAAATGACGGGCCAGATAGTCGGTCAGGAAGAAGGTGCCGATCTCCTCCTCCATCAGCGCATCGAATGTCTCCGCCCCGGCATAGAAGCTGTAGCAATGGGGGCCGGCGATGCGCTCCGCCCCCTCCTCCGCGCAGACCGCGTCGATGCCGCCGCCCGTGCCGCAATCGGCGTAGAGGACGAAGATGCGGTCATAGCCCTGGCCGCGCGCGGTGCGGATGCGCTGGCGCAACCGGTCGGGAATCAGGTTCGGCCGGTTGTGCAGAATCGCCGGCAGGCAGGTGACGGCGATATGGTCCAGTCGGCTGGCCCGGACGACCGCCAGCGTCTCCCGCGCCAGCGCGCCGCAGGCGATCAGCAGGACCGAAGGCGCGGCCGCCGTCATCACCGCCGCCTATCCGGTCGCGCCAGCGAACTGGTTGTGCTTGCGCTTGATGAGGTCCTTCGCCGTCTCCACCGCCACCGCCGCGTCGCGGCAATAGGCGTCGGCCCCGACCTGTCGGGCGAATTCCTCGTTCAGCGGCGCGCCGCCGACCATGACGATGAAATCGTCCCGCAGCCCTTTCTCCTTCAGCGTGTCGATGACCACCTTCATGTAGGGCATGGTGGTGGTCAGCAGCGCCGACATGCCGAGGATGTCGGGCTTGTGCTCCTCCAGCGCCTCCAGGTACTTCTCCACCGCATTGTTGATGCCGATGTCGATGACCTCGAAGCCCGCTCCCTCCATCATCATGGAGACGAGGTTCTTGCCGATGTCGTGAATGTCGCCCTTGACCGTACCGATGACCATCTTGCCCTGCTTCGGCGCGCCGGTCTCCGCCAGCAGCGGGCGAAGGATGTGCATTCCGGCCTTCATCGAATTGGCCGACAGCAGCACCTCCGGCACGAACAGGATGCCGTCGCGGAAATCGACGCCGACGATCCGCATGCCTTCGACCAGCGCCTTGGTCAGCACGTCATAGGGCGCCCAGCCGCGGCCGAGGAGGATGTTCACCCCCTCCACGACCTCATCCTTCAGCCCGTCATAGAGATCGTCCCACATCTGCTCGACAAGCTCGTCGTCGGGGAGGGAGTTGAGATCCAAATCTTCCTGATCGGCCATGGTCTGATATCTCTCGCTGCTGAGGGCCCCGCCGTCACCGAGGGCGGAAGGGCCGGTTGACCATCATACGAACGCGTCGGGCATGGAGGATTTCTTCTCCGCCATGAAGGCCTCCAGCGCCTCGTCCACCGCCGGATCGAGGGGCGGCGCTTCATATTCAGCCAGCTTCTTCTTCCACAGGCCGTTGGCGCGCTGGGCGGCGTCCTGCTCCCCTTCCGCCAGCCACTGCTCGAACGAATTGTTGTCGGCGACGGGCGAGCGGTAGAAGGCGCTTTCGAAATTCGCCTGGGTGTGGGCGCAGCCGAGATAGTGGCTGCCTGGCCCGACCTCACGGATCGCCGAGAGAGCCTGCCCGTTCTCAGACATGTCGATGCCTTCGGCCATGACCTGCATCATGCCGAGCTGGTCTGAATCGAGTATGAATTTCTCATAGGAGCTGACGAGCCCGCCTTCGAGCCAGCCGGCCGAATGCAGCACGAAATTGACGCCGCCGAGCATGGTCGGCAGCAGGGTCTGCGCGCTTTCGTAGGCGGCCTGGGCGTCCGGAACCTTGGACGCGCAGAGCGAGCCGCCGGAGCGGAACGGAACGCCGAGCCGCCGGGCGAGCTGCGCTGCGCCATAAAGCACCAGTGCCGGCTCCGGCGTGCCGAAGGTCGGCGCGCCCGACTGCATGGAGATGGAGGACGCGAAGGACCCGAAGACGACCGGCGCGCCCGGCCGGACGAGTTGGGTCAGCGCCATGCCGGTCATCGCTTCGGCCAGCGTCTGGGTCAGGACCCCCGCCGCCGTTACCGGAGCCATCGCCCCGGCCAGGATGAAGGGCGTGACGATGCAGGCCTGGTTGGCGCGGGCATAGGTCTTGAGCGCGCCCAGCATCACCGAATCCCAGACCATGGGAGAGTTGGCGTTGATCAGGCTGATCAGGACGCAGTTCTGGTCCACGAAATCCGCGCCGAACAGGATGCGCGCCATCTCCACCGTGTCGGCCGCGCGTTCCGGCGCGGTGACCGATCCCATGAAGGGCTTGTCGGAAAAGCGGATATGGGCCGCCACCATATCGAGGTGCCGTTTGTTCACCGGCAGATCGACGGGTTCGCAGACCGTGCCGCCGGAATGGTGCATCACCGGCGTCATGTAGGCCAGCTTCACGAAATTCCGGAAATCCTCGATCGTCGCGTAGCGCCGACCCTCGTCCAGCGTGCGGATGAAGGGCGGGCCGTAGACGGGCGCGAAGATGGTGTGGTTGCTGCCGACGGTGACGCTGCGGTCGGGATTGCGGGCATGCTGGACGAAGCCGCGAGGAGCGGTCGCGAGCAGGCCGCGGACGAGGCCGCGCGGAAAGCGGACGCGTTGCCCCTGAACGTCGGCGCCGGCGTCCTTCCACAGGGCCAGCGTCTCCGGATCGTCCTTGAAGTCGATGCCGATCTCTTCCAGCACCGTCTCCGCATTATATTCGATGATCTCCAGCCCTTCGGGCGTCAGCGCCTCATAGACGGAGATCTTGCGCTCTATGCAGCGCATCTGGTGGATCGGCCCGCCCCGCCTGGAGGCGCGGCGCGCCTCCGCTCCGCCCCGGCCCCGCCGGGACCGGTGGTCGACACTCTGTTCCACGGAAACGGTCATCGCCCGATCCTCCCGCACGCGAATGAAACGACTCTATCGACCCGCGCCCCGTCGGGGACAAGCAGGTTTGCGACACGGATTGTTTGTCAGACGACATGCCCTTGGAACGGCTTGGATTTTCGTCGCCCAGAGGGGTCGCCCTCCGAGATTTCCGGCGCTATCCTCCGCGCCCATGACCTTTCCGCTCGCCTCCCCCTGCATCGGCGTCTGCCGGATGGACCCTGCGACCGGCCTCTGCGACGGATGCCTGCGTACGGTCGAGGAGATCGCGGCCTGGCCGACGGCGAGCGAGGAAGAGCTGCTGGCAATCGTCCATCGGCTGCGGGAAAGGCGGCGGGCGCGCGGCCAGACCAGCGAGGCGGACGCCAGACCGCGCCGCCGTCAGCGGGTGGGGTCGAGGCCCGGCAGCAGGTAGCGTTCATTGGAGCGGCGGCCAGCAGCCGGTCCGTGGCGATGGCTTCTCCGATACGCCTCATGTGCCGCTCGACCAGCCGGCAAGTTCGAATTATCTATAAAATATGACGACTGCCAAATCAGATACCATCGCCTCGCGGATCAGCCGGACATTGGCGGACCGCATCGTTTCCGGTGCAATCGAGGCCGGCTCGAAGCTGCGCCAGGATCACATTGCCGAGGAATTCGGAGCAAGCCATGTGCCGGTACGGGAGGCCTTCCGACGGCTGGAAGCGCAAGGGCTTGTGGTCAGCGAGCCGCGTCGGGGCGTGAGAGTCGCCGGCTTCAGCATGGAGGAAGTCCGGGAAGTGGCCGAGATGCGTGCCGCGCTCGAAGTCCTGGCGCTACGCAACGCCGCGCCGCATTTGACCAAAGCCATTCTCGATGAGGCCGAGGACGCCACGAGCGCAGGGGATAGAGCCGGTGACGTGGAAACCTGGGAAGGAGCAAATCGCCGTTTCCATCGGCTCATCCTGACGCCCTGCGCCATGCCGCGCTTGCTCAGGTCCATTGACGATCTGCACACCGCGAGTGCGCGCTTTCTGTTTTCAGGCTGGCGGGCGGAATGGGAAGCGCCAACCGACCGCGACCATCGCACGATTCTCACCGCGCTACGCGCCGGTCAGGTCGATAGCGCCGTCTCGCTGCTCGCCAGACATGTGCAATGGATCGGCCAAACGCCCAGAAAAGCCCGACCGGCGCTGGCATCGTCTCGACGTTGATCCAAGAGCCCTTGTCATCTGTGTGGTTCTATGGATTTTTTTAGCGATAGATTGGAAAATTATCTATAATTCACGCAAGGAATCCAGATGAGCAATGCAACCACGCCGACCGTCAAACCTGCCCGTCGCCTTCTCGATCTGGAAAGCCGCCCCCTGGCGTGGCGGGCGGGCGCCGTCATTCTCGGCACATTGTTCCTGACCGCCTCCTCATACATCTCCGTCCCGATGGTTCCGGTGCCGATTACCATGCAGACGTTCGCCGTGATGCTGGTCGGAGCGCTTTATGGTTGGCGGCTCGGCGGCATCACGATTACCGCTTGGCTCATACAGGGCGCGCTGGGAATGCCGGTACTCTCCGGCGGCGCTGCCGGCGCACATCATTTTGTCGGACCGACCGCCGGCTATCTCTTTGCGTTCCCTATCGCCGGGGTGCTCGTCGGATGGCTGGCCGAACGGGGCTGGAACGGCAACCGGGTGGGCCTCGCCTTCGTCAACATGCTCCTTGGCAACGTGATTTGCCTTGCATTCGGCGCGGCATGGCTGGCTGCCACTATCGGGCTGGAACAGGCAATCATGCATGGCGTGACGCCCTTCCTTGTCGGCGCTGTTCTCAAGTCCGCTCTTGGAGCGGCAACCCTCAAGGCGCTAACCTGCGGCGGGAGGCGGCTGGCCGGATGACGATCCGGCTTCGGCCGCATTATCTGCTTTGCCCTGCTGACCTATGCCGGCAAAGGCTACAGGGCCGCTTGCTCCCGAGGCCGTCGTTTTTTTCCTCTTCTCGCAACATGCTACAGTTCAACGACTTCGGAGAGAAAGACCATGTTGCAGCTCACGCACGATACCGAACAGTTCGCCCGCAGGGTTGCGGCTCGCCTAGGCCGAAAGCCCGAAGATCTGATCCGCTCCGTGATCGAGCGCGAAGCGAAGGCGCTCGGCGTCACCGACGAGCCGCCGGCCAAGCGCAGGATGACAGCCGCTGAAATGCTGGCCTTCGGACGGAAGGTCGCCGCCCGTCCGGTCCTCGACCCCCGTTCCCCGCAGGAAATCGCGGATGATCTGAACGCACCATGATGGTCGTGGACTCGTCGGCTGTCATCGCCGCGAGGTGAAAGCGCGGTGCCGGTTTCGATGCGCCGTCAGCGCGTGGAACCAACCCCCGGCAGCAGGTAGCGTTCGTCCCGGCGAGGGGCCAGCAGCCGGTCCATCCGGTCGCTTTCCGCCCGGCTGTCAAGCAAATCCCGCCGGTCCTCCGGCGCCAGACGACCCCGTGCGCGGTCGTGGTCCAGCCGCTGGACCTGCCCTTCCAGCCGCAGCCGGTACTGCTGCGCGCCCAGCCTTTCGAGGGTTCCCGGCGTCTGCACCGCCTCCCTGACCGTGGTGTTGCGGTAGCGATAGGGCGCGAGGACGCTTTCCTCCTCCGCCTTGGCGGAGGGGAACGGCGCGGCCAGCAGGAGGGCCGCCAGGGCCAGGACGATCCGTCGATCCATGGATCAAAGATGGTGCGGCCGGCGGTGATCGCCAATCATCCGTGGCGGAGAAGGCCTTCCACGATCTGCTCCCCCGCGATGATCCCGACCATGCGGCCGTCGCCGTCCAGCAGGATGACCGGCCGGCGGGTGTCGTGGACCCGCTCCACGGCGACGCGCATGGGCAGGTCCACCGGCTCCGCGCAGACCGCGCCGGCTTCCGCCCCCTCCCCGCCCCGGACGATCGGGCGTTCGCCGCCCCCATCACCATCGCCGTCGCGGATGGCGACGGGCATGTCGACCTCGTCCAGCCGGCACCGGACGCCGGTCGCGGCATCCAGCACGATCCAGTCGCCGTCGCGCTCCAGCGCCGCCAGCGGCTTCATGAGCGTTCCGCCGCGCAGGACGTTCAGCGGGTTCACGTTGGCGACGAAATTCTCGACATAGTCATTCGCCGGGTTCAGCACGATGTCCTGCGGCGTGCCCACCTGGACGATCTGGCCGGATTCCATGATCGCGATCCGGTTGCCCAGCTTCAGCGCCTCGTCCAGATCGTGGCTGACGAAGATGATGGTCTTCTTCAGCGATTGCTGGAGGTCCAGCAGCTCATCCTGGAGATGGCCGCGGATCAGCGGATCGAGCGCGGAGAACGGCTCGTCCATCAGCAGGATATCGGCATCCGTCGCGAAGGCGCGGGCCAGCCCGACGCGCTGCTGCATGCCGCCCGAAAGCTCGCGGGGATATTTGTCGGACCAGGGTTCGAGCTGGACGAGCGACAGCATCCGGTCCACCGTCTCCCGCCGTTCAGCCTTGGAGACGCCGCGCAGTTCCAGCCCCAGCGCGACATTGTCGCGGATCGTCCGCCAGGGCATCAGCGCGAACTGCTGGAAGACCATGGAGACACGGGTGGAGCGCAGGCGGCGCAGCGCGCCCGCGCCACAGGTGGCGACGTCGACCTCCCGCCCGTCCTCCTGCCGGACGGTCAGGCCGCCGCGGGTGATCGGGTTGAGGCCGTTGACGCAGCGCAGAAGCGAGGACTTTCCTGATCCGGACAGCCCCATCAGCACGCACAACTCCCCATCCCGGATGTCAAGGTTGGCGTCGTGGACGGCGACGGTGTTGCCGGTTTCCGACAGGATCTCAGACCGGCCTTTCCCCTGGTCCAGCATGGTGGTGGCATCGGATGGCGACGGGCCGAAGACGACGTCGACATGGTCGAAGCGGACGATGGTGTTGTCTGTCATGTCAGCGCGTGACCTCCACCTGCTTCACCAGCCGGTCGAGCACGATGGCCAGTATGACGATGCACAAGCCCGCCTCGAACCCTTGCGCGATATTGACGGTATTGAGCGCCCGCACCACCGGCCGGCCGAGCCCGTCGGCCCCGACCAGCGCCGCGATCACGACCATGGAGAGCGACAGCATGATGCATTGGGTAACGCCGGCCATGATGGTCGGCAGGGCGTGGGGCAGTTCCACCTTGAACAGAAGCTGCATGCGCGATGCCCCGAACGCTTCCCCCGCCTCCAGCAGCGGCTTGGGCACGCCCCGGATGCCCAGATAGGTCAGCCGGATCGGCGCGGCGATGGCGAAGATGGCCGTGGAGATCAATCCCGGCACAGCGCCCAGCCCGAACAGGATCAGGGTCGGGATCAGGTAAACGAAGGGCGGGATCGTCTGCATCAGGTCGAGGATCGGCCGCAGGATGGTGTAGAGCCATTGCCGATGCGCAGCCAGGATGCCGACCGGGATGCCGATGATGAGGCAGAGGATGGTGGCGCACAGCACCAGCCCCACGGTTTCGATCGTGTCTTCCCAATAGCCCAGATTGAGGATCAGCAGCATCCCCAGCACGACCGCCAGGGTCAGCTTCCAACTTCGGTGCAAGGCGTAAGCGAAGACGGCCAGCAGCAGGATGAAGACCAGCGGCGGCGGCAGCAGCAGGATATCGATCAGCCCGTTGATGAAGAAGCCGAGCGCCAGGGAGATGGCGTCGAAGGCCTGATAGAAATTGTCCGTGACGTAGTTGGTCGCGGTTTCGATCCAGGAGCCGATCGGGATCTTGGTCTGGAGAAGCTCAGTCAGACTTTCCATGGAAGGCGCCGCCGGAGGTGGAGAAGAAAGGATGGAGAAATGCGAAACGGCGGCCGATGGACGATGCCCGGCCGCCGCCCGCCATCTTCATGCCGGGATCAGAGCCCCAGATGGCTTCGAACCGCCGGCAGCCCTTCCTCGCCGTCGAGCGTCGTCACGCCTTCCAGCCAGGGCTCCAGGACCTCGGGATGCTCCGTCAGATATTGCTCGGCGGCCGCGCCGGGCTCCATACCGTCTTCCAGGATCAGGCCCATGACCGTGTTCTCCATGGTCAGGTCGAACGCCAGATTCTCCAGCAGCTTACCAACGTTCGGGCATTCCTCCATATAGCCGGCGCGGACGTTGGTCAGGACGGTCGCTCCGCCGAAATCCGGGCCGAAGAAATCGTCGCCGCCAGCGAGATATTCCATATCGTACTTGTTGTTCATCGGATGCGGCGCCCAGCCCAGGAACACCACCCATTCGTCGCGCCGCGTGGCGCGGTCGACCTGGCTCAGCATCCCCTGCTCGCTGGATTCCACGATCTCCCAGTCGCCGAGGCCGAAGGCGTCCTGGTCGATCATGTCCTGGATCAGGCGGTTGCCGTCATTGCCCGGCTCGATCCCGTAGATCTTGCCGCCGAACTGGTCGCGGTGCGCGTCCAGGTCCGCGAAATCGGTAACGCCGGCCTCATGGACATAGGTCGGGACGGCCAGCGTGTATTTCGCGCCTTCCAGGTTCGTCCGCACGACCTCGACCGTGCCTTCGTCGACATAGGGACCGACATCGGCCGCCATGGTGGGCATCCAGTTGCCCAGGAAGACGTCGATGTCCTCATTCTCCAGGCTGACATAGGTGACCGGGACGGAAAGGATCTCCTTTTCCACCGTGTAGCCCAGCCCTTCCAGGACGGTCCCGGCCAAGGCCGTGGTCGCCGTGATGTCAGTCCAGCCGACGTCGGAGAAGCGGACGGTCTCGCAGGCCTCCGCGTTCTGCGCCGAAGCGGGGAGCGTGAAGCCCAGAACGGCGAGAGCGGCCACGCCGCCCATGAGGGACGGCCGGTTGATGGTGAAAGGCATGCCCTTTCCTCCTTTTATTGCTGATTGTTGCCCGTTTCCGGGTGGTGCCTCCTGAAAACCGCGACGTTGCGCGATAGGTCGAATTTGAGACTATCCTAGCGACAATCTTTCCGACCACAAGAGGCGGCCGGACCCGAACCATTCCGGAAACGACCTCTTTTCGGCAGTTGAGACAACTTCATTACCGGGATCGGGAAATGAAATTGCCATCGATCCGTATCAGGAACGAAGAACGCCAGAATATTTTTGCAACGCAGCAACGGATGACGCGGCTGAAACAGGACGGTTGACCTGAAGGCCGCGCATGGAGAGGCTGGCCCGCTTTCCGGGGCCGAAGAGTGTCGTTCATGAGCACGAGCCAGAATTTCGATTACGTCATCGTCGGCGCCGGGTCGGCCGGTTGCGTCCTGGCCAACAGGCTGACGGAGGAGGGCGACCACAAGGTGCTGCTGGTCGAGGCCGGCGGACCTGACCCCTGGTGGGACTGGCGCATCCATATGCCGTCGGCCCTCAGCTACCCGATGAACGATCCCAAGCTGTCCTGGGACTACCGGACCGAGCCGCAGGAGCATATGAACGGCCGCCGTCTGCACTGGCCGAGGGGGCGACTGCTGGGCGGGTCATCCTCCATCAACGGCATGGCCTATGTGCGCGGCAACGCGCTGGATTACGACCGGTGGGCCGAGGCTCCGGGGATGGAGCACTGGTCCTACGCCCATTGCCTTCCCTATTTCCGCCGGGCAGAGACGCGGAACAAGGGCGGCGACGCCTATCACGGCGATAGCGGGCCGCTCCATGTCTCCACCGGCGCCTGCCGAAACCCGCTCTACGACGCCTTCATCCAGGCAGGGAAGCAGGCGGGCTATCCGCTGACCGACGACCAGAACGGCTACCAGCAGGAAGGATTCGGCCCCATGGACATGACCGTCCATAATGGCCGCCGCTGGAGCGCCGCCGTCGCCTATCTGCATCCCGCCGAGAAGCGGCCCAACCTGACCAGGATCACCGGCGCCCTGACAACCCGCCTGCTGTTCGAGAAGGGCCGCGCGGTCGGGGTGGAATATGTCCGGGACGGGGAGACCGTGCGCGTCCGGGCGGAGCGGGAGGTCATCCTGTCGGCCGGGGCGATCAACTCCCCCCAGCTTCTGCTGCTGTCCGGCATCGGACCTGCGGACGATCTGAAGGCGCTGGGGATCGAGATCGTGGCGGACAGGCCGGGCGTGGGGCAGAACCTCCAGGACCATCTGGAGCTTTACGTCCAGTATGAATGCACGCAGCCGATCACGCTCTACAACGCGATGAACCCGATCGCGAAGGCGCGGATCGGGCTGGAATGGTATCTCCTCAAGACCGGGCTGGGCGCGACCAATCATTTCGAATCCGGCGCGTTCATCCGCAGCCGGCCGGGCGTGCCGCATCCGGACTTGCAATATCACTTCCTGCCGATGTCGGTGAATTATGACGGCTCCAACCCCACCGACAGGCACGGCTTCCAAGCCCATGTCGGGCCGATGCGATCCCAAAGCCGGGGCTGGATCAGGCTGCGCAGCGCCGACCCGACGGACGCGCCTATCATCCAGCCCAACCTGATGTCCAGGGACGAGGACTGGATCGAGATGCGGGCCGCCGTCCGGCTGACGCGGGAGATCTTCGCCCAGCCCGCCTTCGACCCCTATCGCGGCGAGGAGCTGAAGCCGGGCAAGGAAGTGCGGACGGATGCGGAGATCGACGAGTTCGTGCGCAACAATGCCGAAAGCGCCTACCACCCCTCCTGCGCCTGCAAGATGGGCGAGGATGAGATGGCGGTCGTGGACGGACAGGCGCGCGTCCATGGCGTGGAGGGCTTGCGCGTCGTCGACAGTTCCATCATGCCGTCGATCGTCAGCGGCAATCTGAACGCGCCGACCATCATGATCGCGGAAAAGGCGGCCGACATGATCCTGGGCCGGACGCCTTTGCCGCCCTCCGACGCCCCCGTCTATCGAGCCCCGAACTGGGAAACCGACCAGAGATGACCACCGCCCCCGTTCCAGACATCGCCCGTCTCCATATCGGTGGCGGCTACCGCGATGCGAGTTCCGGAGAGAGCTTCGACACGCTGAACCCGGCGACAGGCGAGACGCTGTGCCCGGTGCAGGTGGCGTCGGCCGCCGACGTGGACGCCGCCGTGGACGCCGCGCGGGAAGGCTTCGAGGCCTGGTCTGCGATGACCGGCGCGCAGCGCGGCCGCATCCTGATGAAGGCGGTCGCCCTGCTGCGGGAACGGCGGGACGAGCTGGCGCGGCTGGAGGTCATGGACACCGGCAAGCCGATCGCCGAGGCGTCGGTCGTGGATGTCGACAGCGGCGCGGACGCCATCGAATATTTCGCCGGCATGGCCGCCGGGCTGCACGGGCAGCATTACGATCTGGGCGGCCCCTTCGCCTATACGAGGCGGGAGCCGCTGGGCGTCTGCGCCGGGATCGGGGCCTGGAACTATCCGCTGCAGATCGCCTGCTGGAAATCCGGGCCGGCGCTGGCCTGCGGCAATTCGATGATCTTCAAGCCATCGGAGCTGACGCCGTTGACGGCGCTGAAGCTGGCGGAGATCTATGCCGAGGCCGGTGTGCCGCCGGGGGTCTTCAACGTCGTGCAGGGCAAGGGGCCGACAGGGCAGGCGCTGGCGACCCATCCGGGCGTCGCCAAGGTGTCGCTGACCGGATCGGTGCCGACCGGCCGGCGCGTGATGGCCGACGCCGCGCAGACGCTGAAATATGTGACGATGGAGCTTGGCGGGAAGAGCCCGCTGATCGTCTTCGGCGACTCGGATGTGGAGAACGCCGTCTCCGCCGCGCTGATGGCGAACTTCTATACGCAAGGGGAGATCTGCTCCAACGGCACGCGAATCTTCGTCCAGGAAAGCCTGCACGACCGGTTCATGAACCGGCTTCTGGAACGCACGGCGAAGATGCGGATCGGCGACCCGATGGACCCGGAGACCGATGTCGGCGCGCTGATCAGCGAAGCGCATATGGAGAAGGTTCTGGGCTATATCGAGGCCGGAAAGCAGGAAGGCGCGCGGCTGGCGATCGGCGGGGAGCGCGTCACCCGCGACGGGCTCGACCGGGGCTGGTTCGTCTCCCCCGCCATCTTCGACCTCTGCCGGGACGACATGCGCATCTGCCGGGAAGAGATCTTCGGCCCGGTCATGTCGGTCCTGACCTTCCGGGAGGAGGACGAGGCGATCGAGCGCGCCAACGACACGGAGTTCGGCCTGGCGGCGGGCGTCTTCACCCGCGACCTGGCGCGCGGCCATCGGGTGGTGGCGAAGCTCCAGGCCGGCACCTGCTGGATCAACAACTACAACATCACGCCGATCGAGATGCCGTTCGGCGGCTACAAACAGTCCGGCGTCGGGCGCGAGAACAGCCATGCGGCGATCGAGCATTATACGCAGTTGAAGAGCGTCTATGTCGAAACCGGCGACGTCGAAGCGCCATACTGACCATCCTCCATGACCACGATCGCCCTGTTGATGGCCGCCGCCTTCCTGGCCGGCGCGCTGAACGCCATGGCGGGCGGCGGCAGCTTCCTTACCCTGCCGGCGCTGATCCATGCCGGAGTGCCCCCTGTCGCCGCCAACGCCACCGGCACTGTCGCGCTGCTGCCCGGCTATGTCAGTGGGGCCTATGGATTCCGTCGCGACCTGACGCCGGTGGCGAGCGTCGGGCTGCCCTGGCTGGCGGCTGTCAGTCTGGCGGGCGGGCTGGTGGGCGCGTTGCTGCTGCTGGTGACGCCGGACGATGTCTTCCGGGCAATCGTGCCCTGGCTGCTGCTGGCGGCGACGGCGCTGTTCGCCTTCGGCGGCAAGCTATCCGACGCGATGCGCCGGCGTGGAGCGGGCGGCAAGGGGCAGATGCTGGCGGCGCTGTTCGTCGTCTCCGTCTATGGCGGCTATTTCAATGGCGGGCTCGGCATCCTGCTGCTGGCCCATCTGGCGCTGTTCGGCATGACCAGCCTGAACGCCATGAACGGGCTGAAGACCGCGCTTTCCGCCGTGCTGACGACGATCGCGGTCGCCGCCTACGCCGTCGGCGGCGCGGTCCATTGGAAGGAGGCGGCTATCATGACTGTCGCCGCCATCGCCGGCGGCTATGCCGGCGCCCGCCTCGCCCGCCGCATCCCGCCGACGGCCCTGCGGATCGGCATCGTGGCGCTGGGGCTGATCATGGCCGCCGCCTTCTTCGCGGGATGACGAGCCATACCCTGGCCCTCATAAGCCGACCTCGTAGTTTTACGACCCATGGTTTGGTCTTATTAGTCAGAATAGGTGAACTCCGGTAGCGCCTCTACTTCCGCGGGTGTTGCGAACAAAACAATGTTCTCGTTGGTCCGCCACTCGATATCCGCGATATCGACTGCAACCAATTTTTCTCCGACGCCGAGAAAGTCTCCCACCGCGATCACAAGTTGGCGCACACTACCCGTATCGGCGTCGACAACGACATCCTCGATGGTCCCAACCCCGGCGCCATTCGAAGCGACCACGCGGCTACCTATTAGAGACATTTCTGGCCCGGTCTGCGTGTCAATGTCTGGAGGGCCAACCGCTACCGGACTGGAGAGCGCGGGTCGGTTGCAGCCTCCCGAGATAAAATGGAGATCGACTGGATCAACCCTCATGAGTTGATCATCACAAGTGCGAAAGTTGTTGCCACCCTCCGTTACGGATTCGATCCGATATCCGAGAATCGGCGCGCCGTTCTCGTCAACATATAGATAGACTGCAGACTCGGAATAATCTTGCGCTAACGTCGTTCTTGTTGGTGCGCACGTCAGCACAACCATGAGCAAGAGCCTGATCATTGATCCCTCCTGACGGCTGGGTCATTCCGCATGAGAATTTGAGCCGCAGAGACGCTAGAACGAGGAATCTCGAAAACCCATCCCACCTCTCCGGGACTGCTTTGCCAAAGGACGATATAGAAATCTTTAGTCGCAGTGATCTTGTACAGTTGATATCCGTTATTCCAGTTTTGAAAAGGTCCATCGAAGATCGGGTCGTCGGGCCGACCATTCTTCTTCAGTACAAAATAGATCAACTGTTGTGGGTTGCGCCGGATCTCATGGGCTTTCGCGATTCCAGCTTCTCGCGAAATAAAGTACCCCCCGGTAATTATGACCACAAACACCATTGCATAGACAACTGGGCTCGCCAAACGGCTGATGAAAGTACTTGCGTGGTCTCTAAAATATCTGACGATCAATAAATATATAATAACGATCAAAAATATCGACATCAATACCGAAAAACCAGAAATAATATTGAAAATATAATTCCATAGAATCTCTAAAAAAAATGACAACACAGAAAATGAATACACGATAATAAAATAAATATTTAAATCTATTGCACTAACATCGCCGCCAAAATATTCCAACCAGTAGTAAGTATATATCCATCCGAAAAAATATAAAGCAACCGCAATCGGCAGAATGATTTCGGTCAATGCGATAAGAGGTTTCGACATTGGCATCCACCTTTGCTAGAGATGCCGGCCCGACAGACAGCGGTAAGGAAACGCCATTCAAGCTTATGAAACCGCTAAGGAGGTGCCTCCTCTCCGAAATCACGACCGCACTCGGATAATTCTAACCAAGATTGTTTATCGTACCTGAGTTATACAGAAAGAAGCTGCGGTTACGGCTGTATGCGACGCGCAAATGTTATCTAAGCACAACTATGGACCCTGCTGGTGCAGCGTAGAGTCAGCCGCCCGATCTATTCGCAACATCCGTCGCTGTACAACCGTATTATCTTCCCCGATCACCTACAGATTGTAAACCTTGACCGTCGTCGCATCCTCCGTCAGGTGGATAGCAATTAATTGGTAGTCAGGCGCTCGACCGATTCTCAACCCATGGCGATAGCCGCGCAGCAGTTGGAAGGAGTGATGCGCGCCGGTCCGAAACCGAGTTGTTCAGCGTGACGGCCGGCAATGGATGAGGGATTCAGCGAATATCGTCGCCGGAGCCTGCTGGTTCGTCATCGGTGCCATCGAGGAAGGATTCGAATGCTGAAAGCTCGCCCCGCTCCGCCCGTTCGCGGAAATACCTCTCCGTTCTAAGGGCGGACAGCTTTTCCGCGACGGCCACATTGATGAATTGGTTGAGGGTCGTCCCCTCCTCCGCCGCCACCTTCTCCGCCTCCGCCTTTACGGAGGAAAGGAGGCGAAGAGCGTAATTGCTGGTTTGAGATTTCATGGCCCTTTTCCCTCCTCCATTCTTGCAACCATCCAACGCAAGGATCCATAGGTCCATGCCGCTTCAGCGATGGCGAAGAACCGGAGACAGCTTCACCGGCATCGATACCGTATGGATGCCGGATCGGGGTCCGGCATGACCTAAAAAGGTCATTCCCGACTTGATCGGGAATCCAGCGGCGCTGACCTTTCAGCCCCGCCGGACAGCGTGAAGGCCTCCTTCGGCAAGGCCCCTGGACCCCGGATCAAGTCCGGGGTGACCTAGTGGGCGTTCCTGCGCCTATCCCAGGTCGCGGTGGACGTCGAAGCCGGTTTGGGTGGGGGTGAAGTCGGCTTTGATGGCGGCGTCCAGCCAGTCGGCGGCGCGCTGGAGGCCGCCGAAGGTGAAAAAATGGGCCTGGGCGATGCCGCAATCGGGGTCGGTCGCCTTGTAGCGGGCGAGGTCGGCGACGATCCGGTCGGGCGCGGAGACCGAGGCCAGCTTCGCCATGTTGAACGCCTGGCGCTTCAGCACCTTGGCCGACGCGCCGACGCCGCACAGCGCCGCGTAATGCATCAGGCTCTTCAGCTTAGCGGGACCGGCGATGCCGATATGGATCGGCAGATGGTTGCCGGCGCGGCGCAGCCTGCGGTCCCAATCGATGACCGTGCGAGCATCGAAGCAGAATTGCGTGACGATGTGGAGATCGGCGTCGGTCCGGGATGAGAAGGCGTTCTTGTCCTTGATCGAGGCCATGATCCCGGCATCGCCGATCGGCTTGTAGCCTTCCGGATGGCCGGCAACGCCGATCCGCCGGATGCCGAACCGGTCGAACAGCCCCGTCTCCAGCATGTCCATGGTGGAGGCGAACTCCCCCGCCGGGGCGGGAACGTCGCCGCCGATCGCCAGCACCTGGGTAACGCCGGCATCTTCGGAGAGACGGCCGAGATAGCGTTCCAGCTCCTCACGCCCCTCCATCGTCCGGGCCGGGACGTGGGGCACCGGGTTCAGCCCTTCATGCCTCAGCCTCTTCGCCACATGGACGATATCCCGCCAGTCCGAACCGGGGACGAAGGCGATATAGACGCTGGCGCCCTCGGGAACGAGGTCCTGGTAGCTTGGGGTCTTGGCGGCGACCTGGGGCAGCGTCTCTATCGAGAATCCCTGGAGGAAGGACGGCACCAGTTCTTCCAGTGCGGCGTCCGGCGGCTCCGTCGCCGGAGCGGCTGCCTTCCTGGCCAGACGAAAATCCAACAGCGCCATCGCATATCCCCCGAACCGGAAGAACCTTCTTGTCCAGAGAATGGGTTCGGCGCGCGGCCGGGGCTATGACGGCTGCGACTTCGGCTGGCCGTCCGACGACACGGCGGGAACGCGAAAGAGAAAACGGCGGCCCCGAAGGACCGCCGTCTCCCAATTTTTTAAATGTAGGCTTTTGTCGGCTTTTGCCGGCTTCAGGCCAGTTCGACCGAATCGGCCATCGGACCCTTCTGGCCCATGCGGGTGGAGACCCGCACGCGCTGATCGGTTTCAAGCTGCATCAGGCCGGCCCGCTCCAGCGTGCGGGAGGAGACGAAGACGTCCTTGCCGCCATCGTCCGGCGTGATGAAGCCGAAGCCCTTCGCCGCATTGTAGAACTTGACCGTGCCTTCGACGGAAACGCCGGCCGGTCCGCCGCCACCGCGCGGGCCGCCATAGCCGCCACCCCCGAAGCCGCCGCCGCCAAAGCCGCCGCGGTCACGGTCGCCATACCCGCCGCGATCACGATCGCCGTAGCCGCCACGATCGCGGTCGCCATACCCGCCACCGCCACCACCGCCGCCAAAGCCGCGGCTGCCGCCGGACGTGCCGGTCGAATTATCGAGGTTGTGGATGGCCGCGACCTGCGGACCCTTCTGGCCGTCGGACAGGTCGCAGACGATCGTCGCGCCTTCCATCACCTCACGGTGTCCGGCCTGTTCAACCACCGATGCGTGCAGGAACGCGTCCGGCGAGCCGTCCGACGGCTGCACGAATCCGAATCCCTTGGTTGGGTTGTACCACTTCACGACGGCCGTCACGTTCGTCTGGGACGGCGACGGCTGGGAGAAATTACGACGGTTCATCATCGGAAACAGAAACTCCAAGTCGGGATGCCTTCCGCATCCCCGATGCACACCCGAGAAGCTCACGGACAGAGGGGAGCGTCGGACAGCCCTGTGCGACTCCGTATCGCCCGGACAGGCCGGGGATCGAAGTTTCTCTAACCGGGATTGATGACCGCGCCACGCCAAGCCTTCTCACGACCCGCCCGCAAAACCCAATAGGCCTTACGAACTTGTTAACTATGCACAGGAAGCGCCCGTTTAGGCAAGCGTCCTCGGTTGCATATCATCTCACGGCGTAAGCGCGACGGTCGCCGGATCTTCCCAGTCGGATGCGGTGTCCGGGAAGTCCTCCAGCGGGCCTATCGCCTCCTTGTCGCGCTCGAAGAGCGGCGGGCTCTGCATATAGTGGTAGAGGAGCGAGGCGACCGACAAGATCGAGTTCATATGCGTCCGCTCATAGCCGTGGGAGGCGTCGATGCCGAAGCAGACGAGCGCGGTGCGGATGTCGTTCCCCGCCTCCACCGCCGAGGCGCTGTCGCAGCGGTAATATCTGAAAACGTCGCGCTGATGGGAGATGCCGTTCTCCCGGCAGAGGTCGATCATCCGCCTTGTCAGGTGATAGTCGAACGGGCCGGACGAATCGGCCATGGCGACGGTGACGCCGGTTTCCTGGCTGTTCTGGCCCGGAGCCACCGTGCCGTTGTCGACCGACACCATCTCCGCCACGTCCTGGTGCAGGACCGACGAGGCGCCGGACCCGACCTCCTCCGATATCGTCATCAGCAGATGGCAGTCGAGCGGCAGGGTCGCCTTGCGGTCGACGATCGCCTTGGCCGCGCCCAGCATCGCCGCAACGCCCGCCTTGTCGTCCAGGTGACGGGAATTGATGAAGCCGTTGGGCAGGATCTCCGGCACCGTGTCGACGGCGATGAAGTCGCCGATATTGAAGCCGAGATCGATCAAATCCTTCCGGTCGCGCACCGGCTCGTCGATCCGGACCTCCAGATTATCCCAGGAGACGGGCTGGGTATCGATCTCGTCATTATAGGTGTGGCCGGAGGCCTTGAGCGGCAGGATGGTGCCGCGATGGGCGGCATGGTCGGTGAACACCGTCACCCGCGCCCCTTCGGCGAACCGCGCCGACCATGTGCCGATCGACACGATGGCGAGGCGGCCGTTGGGCTTCAGATCCTTCACCAGCGCGCCCAGCGTGTCCAGATGGCCGACGATGGACCTGTCCGGTGACGCCACCCGGCCGGGCAGGTTCGCCCGCATCGCGCCGCGGCGCGTGATCTCGAACGCGATGCCCAGCGCCTCCAGCTCCTCCCCCACCACATGGACGACATGGTCGGTGAAGCCGGTCGGGCTGGCCGTGTTCAGCAGCCGCAGCAGGATGCGGGTGACATAATCGCTGTCGATGACCGCCATGGCGGTGGAATCCGGCATTCGCGCCTTCCTTCAGGCGGCGCGGCTTTCGGCCGTGGCGTCCGACGCGCGCGCCACCGTCCTGGGGAACAGGAGGTCGATGAATTTCCGCGCCGTCGGCTGGGGCTCGTGATTGGCCAGGCCCGGACGTTCGTTCGCCTCGATGATGACGTAGTCGGCATCCTCCACGGACGGCACGAGGAAGTCCAGCCCCACGACCGGGATGTCCAGCGCCGCCGCCGCCCGGATGGCGGCGTCCGCCAGCACCGGGTGCAGCATGTCGGTCACGTCGTGGATGGTGCCGCCGGTATGGAGGTTCGCCGCCTTGCGGACGCGGATCGTCTCCCCCTCCGGCGGCACATCCTCCATCGAATAGCCGGCGGCGCGGACGCAGCGCTCCGTCTCCTCGTCCATCGGGATGCGGCTTTCGCCGCCGGTGGCCGCGGCGCGCCGGCGGCTCTGCCGGTCGATGAGCTGCGCCACCGTATGGCTGCCGGTGCCCACGATCTCCGCCGGCTTCCGGATCGCGGCGGCCACGACCTCCTGCCCGATGACGATGATGCGGAGATCCTCGCCCTTCACATAGCGCTGGAGGATCACCTGATCGGCGCTCCGCCCGGCGATCTCGATCGCCTGCTCCACATCCTCCGGCGTCTGGAGATCGACGCTGACGCCGACCCCCTGCTCCCCCCTCACCGGCTTCACGACCAGGGAGCCATAGCAGGCTAAGAAGGCTGCATTGTCCTCAGCCGATCCGGCGAATTGCTGGGCCGGCACCTCCAGCCCGGCCTGGGCGAGCAGGCGGCAGGTCACCGTCTTGTCGTCGCACCGGCTCATGGCGACGGCGGTCGTCAGTTCGGAAAGCGCCTCCCGGCAGACGATCGAGCGGCCGCCGAAGGCCAGGCGGAAATAGCCTTCCGCCGGATCGATGGGCTCCACCGCGATGCCGCGCCGCAGCGCCTCGTCTATGATGATCTGGGCGTAGGGATTGAATCCCTCCTCGATCGGCGGGCCGACATAGAGCCGTTCGTTGATCGAATTCCGGTTCTTCAGCGTGAAGACCGGCACTCTCTTGAAGCCGAGCTTCTCATAGAGCGCGACCGCTTCGGCATTGTCGTGCATCACCGACAGATCCATGAAGGCCCGGCCGCGCGCCTTGTAGCGTTCGGCCAGACGCCGGACCAGCGCCTCTCCGATTCCCGGCAGCGGCGCCTGCGGATCGACGGCGAGGCTCCAGAGCGAGGTGCCGTTGTCGGGGTCGCCGAAGGCGTGGCGGTGGTCCGCGCCCATCACGACGCCAAGCACCTCGCCCGTCGTCTCATGCTTGGCGACCAGGTAGCAGAGCTTGCGCGAATGCCGGCTCGCCCACAGGAAATCCTCATCCACCGTCATCATGCCGTGCTGGGCGTAGATGCGGTTGACGGCCGCTGCATCCTCCCGAGTGCGGACCGGCGTGATGACGAAGCCGGTCGGCATCCGCCGGCCCGGACGGTAGTCCGACATCCACAGCCGATAGGTATGGGAGGGGTCGAGGAACAGATCCTGCGGGGCCAGCGAGATCACGACATGGGGGTCGCGGACATAGAAGCCGAC
Organism: Inquilinus sp. CAU 1745; assembly: GCF_039839375.1. Classification (NCBI taxonomy): domain Bacteria; kingdom Pseudomonadati; phylum Pseudomonadota; class Alphaproteobacteria; order Rhodospirillales; family Rhodospirillaceae; genus Inquilinus; species Inquilinus sp. CAU 1745. The sequence goes on along the minus strand of NZ_JBDOQU010000020.1, from coordinate 24,739 downwards.
GTCGCGGCGGCCGGGCCGTTCGGAGCGCAGCGCGTCGGCCACCTTCTCCGGGGTCTCGAACGTGTGGCCGAAGATCAGCCGTCCCCAGCCGCAATCCAGCACGCTGTCCGGCTTCGGCATCAGGTCCGGCGGCAGTTCCTCCATCGGCTCATGCGAGCGCAGGGTGCCACCCCTCAGCCGATCCAGGCGATGCTGGCTCGCTTTCCATGGGCGCATCTAAACCTCCCCGATCGTCAGATGCCGTGATTCTGGAGCCACAGCTCCAGAAGGCCGACCTGCCACAGCTTCGATCCCCGAAGCGGCGTGATGTGGCTTTCCGGGTTCTGGAGCAGCATGTCGATATAAGCCGGCTGAAACAACCCGCGTTCCCTGGCCGCCTGTCCGGTCACGGCATCGCGCACCATGTCCAGCGTCTCGCCGCGCAGATATTTCAGCGCCGGCACGGGGAAATAGCCTTTCGGCCTGTCGATCACCTCCGACGGGATGACACGGCGGCCGACTTCCTTCAGGACGCCCTTGCCGCCCTGGGCCAGCTTCATCTCCGCCGGCATGCGCGCCGCCAGCTCCACCAGCTCATGGTCCAGGAAGGGCACCCGCGCCTCCAGGCTGGCCGCCATGGTCATGCTGTCGACGCGCTTCACCGGATCGTCGACCAGCATGATCTCGGTATCGATGCGCAGCGCCTTGTCGACCGGCCGGGCCGCGCCGGGGCGGTCGAAATGGCCTTCGATGAAAGCGCGGGCATGGTCGCCGCCGTGGAAGCGGGGATCGACGGCCTGGCGATATTCCTCATGATCCCGATCCATGAAGACGCGGGCGTAATCCGCCGCCGGATCGCGGCTTTCCAGCATCGGCGGATACCAGTGATAGCCACCGAACACCTCGTCCGCGCCCTGGCCGCTCTGCACCACCGTCACATGCTTCGCGACCTCCTGGGACAGCAGATAGAAGCCGATATTGTCGTGGCTGACCATCGGCTCGTTCATCGCGGCGATGCAGTTGGCCAGCTCCGGCAGCATGCGCTGGCTGTCGATGGACAGCTTGTGGTGGGTGGTGCCGAAATGGCTGGCGATCAGGTCGGAATACTGGAATTCGTCGCCGCGTTCGTTGCCCACCGTCTCGAACCCGATCGAGAAGGTGTTGAGGCCGTGCGCCCCCTGTTCGGCCAGCAGCCCGACGATCAGGCTGGAATCCAGCCCGCCGGACAGCAGCACGCCCACCGGCACGTCGGCGACCAGACGTCGCTTGACGGCGACCCGGAGCGCCTCCAGCACCCGATCCTCCCAGTCGGTCTCGGTCAGCCTCTCTTCTTCCGGCCGCGCGCCGTAATCGACCGACCAGTACCGCTTCTCCGTCATCGTGCCGTTCGGCTCCACGATCAGCAGCGAAGCCGGCGGCAGCTTGCGCACGCCGTTCAGGATAGTGTGCGGGGCCGGGACGACGGCATGGAAGCTCATGTAATAGTTGAGGGCGATCGGATCGATGTCGGTGTCGACCCCGCCGCCCTGGAGCAGCGCCGGCAGGGAGGAGGCGAAGCGCAGCCCGCCCGGCCGTTCGTTCAGATAGAGCGGCTTGATGCCCAGCCGGTCGCGGGCCAGCACCATGCGGCCGGATTCGCGCTCAAGGATCGCGAAGGCGAACATGCCGTGGAACCGCTCGACGCAGCGTTCGCCCCAGGCATGGTAGGATTTGAGGATGACTTCAGTGTCTCCGTGGGAGAAGAAGTCATAACCTTTCCCCTCAAGCTCCGCCCGCAACTCCTTGTAATTGTAGATCGCGCCGTTGAAGGCGATGGAGAGGCCCAGCTTCGAATCGACCATCGGCTGGGAGGAGGCGTCCGACAGGTCGATGATCTTCAACCGGCGATGGCCCAGCGCCGCACCGTCCCGGACGAAGAGCCCGCCGCCGTCCGGCCCCCGCGCCGTCATGGCCGCGCCGACCGGCGTCAGCGGCCCCGCATCCACCGGCCGGCCGTCGAACCGGATCTCACCATAGAGTCCACACATGGGCTCCGCCCCCTCGTCGCCGTGAATCGAAACAGGCCGCCGGACGCGCGCCGACGGAACGGCGATCGCGATACCGACAGCCCGTAATAACAAAGATCAACGCTGCATGTAGGAAGGCTTGCCTTTGGGTCAAGCCGGAGATCCCAAATACGATAGGCGAATCCGATGAATATTTGAGGCTTAGTTGAGAGAACAGATTTCAGTCCAGCAACGAAATATGACCAGCCTGACTAATCAGCATTCGAGAATATATTTTCAATATATGCAGCTTATCGTCTCTTCCTTTTGCGATGGAGAGGTAGAACATCCTCTTCGAGCATCAGTACCGGTCGCCATCCCTCATCGACCGCACCAAGCAGGCGGTGTCCTCGGCCTGTGAGGACATGGCCGCCGTCAACGCCCGGATCGAGGCCATATCGATCCGTTTGCGCGGCCCCGCCACGGGGGTAAGCCGCGCGACCGGCTTGCCGCGCCGGGTGATTTCGATCGACTCGCCCGCTTCGACACGGTCAAGAAGTTCGCCCAGATGCGCCCTGGCGTAGGTCAGATTGATCGTAGCCATGTCACCCTCCTGCCCCCCCCCCGCGATCTACCCGTCTTTCAGTTTCCTGACGGTAGCACGATAGAGGTTCAGGACATCTTCTTCGTCTTCATGATGGCCTTCCTTCACCCGCCACCGGCCGCCGACCATCACGTCGCGAACGGGGGTCGGGCCGGTGGCGGCGAAGATCAGGGCGTCCAGCAGGGCGTCGCCTTCGCGTTCCACCAGCGCCGGGTGGTCGGGGTCCAGCACCACGAAATCCGCGCGCGCGCCCTTCGCGATCCGGCCGATGTCGCGGCCCATCGCCTGCGCGCCGCCCGCCAGCGCCGCCCGGTAGAGGCCGGCGCCGATGGACGGGCCGTCCAGCCGCGTCACGGAGCGGCGCCGCAGCGTCAGCCGCTGGCCATATTCCAGCAGCCGAAGCTCCTCCGCCGGGTCGATCCCGATATGGCTGTCCGACCCGACGCCAAGCACGCCGTCGGCGGCAAGGTAGTCGGTCAGCGCGAAAAGCCCGTCGCCCAGATTGGCCTCCGTCGACGGGCAGAGGCCGGCGACCGCGTCGCTGGCGGCGAGGCCGCGCGTTTCCGCCGGGGTCATATGGGTGGCGTGGATCAGGCACCAGCGGCCGTCGACCGGCGCGTGGGCCAGCAGCCATTCGACCGGCCGCGCGCCGGACCAGGCGCGACAATCCTCCACCTCCCGCGTCTGTTCGGCGACATGGATGTGGATCGGCGCCATCCCGTCCTCCGCCCACGCCCCGGCGACCAGCTCCGCCAACTGCTCCGGCGCGACGGCGCGCAGGCTGTGCGGGGCGACGCCCAGACGGATGTTGGAATCATCGGCATGGGCCTTCCGAAGCTCCGCCACGATGGCGAGGATGCCGGCGGGCTCGTTCGCGAAGCGACGCTGACCGCCGGCAAGCTCCCTCCCGTCGAACCCGCCCTGGGCGTAGAGAACCGGCAGATGGGTGATGCCGATGCCGGCCCTGCGGGCGGCGGCGATGATTCGGCGCGACAGTTCCGCCGGGTCGTCATAGGGCGTCCCGTCCGGCGCGTTGTGGACGTAGTGGAACTCGCCCACCGCCGTGTAGCCCGCCTTCAGCATCTCAAGATAAAGCTGGGCGGCGACGGCCTCCATCTCCTCCGGCCCCAGCCGCCCGAGGAAGCGGTACATGAGGTCCCGCCAGGTCCAGAAATCGTCGGACGGGTTGGCGGCCGTCTCCGCAAGGCCGGCCATCGCCCGCTGGAAGGCGTGGGAGTGCAGGTTGGGCATTCCCGGAATGACCGGGCCGGCCAGCCTCTCCGCGCCATCGGCCTCGCCGCCCTTCGTGACGGCGGAGATCGCGCCATCTTCGCCGGTTTCGATCAGCACGTCGGAGGCCCAGCCGTCGGGCAGCAGCGCGGAGGGGGCGAGGTAGGCGGTCATGGCGGCTCCGTCCGTGGAAAGGACCCCTCACCCTCCCGCTTCGCGGGCCCCTCCCTCTCCCCTGAGGGGCGAGGGTGAGTTCAGTGAGGAGGATCGCCCCGGAGGTTGCCAGCGGATGGGCGGAGGGACAATAACTGTCGGAACGGAAGATGGGAGTTTCCCGATGTGGGATGCGCTGTGGCTGAACGGCCATCTGGCGACGATGGAGGGCGAGGCCGGGTACGGGATCGTCGAGGACGGGGCGATCGGCGTCGCGGACGGCAGGATCGCCTGGATCGGACGGCGGGCGGACCTTCCGGGCGCGGCGGAGACGCTGGCGGCGAGGGTCCATGACGCCGGGCGGGCCTGGATCACGCCCGGCCTGATCGACTGCCACACCCATCTGGTCCATGGCGGCGACCGGTCGCGGGAGTTCGCGCTGAGGCTGAAGGGCGCGAGCTATGAGGAGATCGCGCGGGCCGGCGGCGGCATCGTTTCCACCGTCGCGGCGACGCGCGCGGCTTCGGCGGACGAGCTTCTGGAAAGCGCGCTCCGCCGTCTTTCCTTCCTGCGCGCCGAAGGCGTGACGACGGTCGAGATCAAGTCCGGCTACGGGCTGGAGACCAAGACCGAGATCCGGATGCTGGAGGCCGCGGGGCGGGTGGCGGCGGAATCGGGCCTGCGCGTCCGCCGCAGCTTCCTGGGCGCGCACGCCGTCCCGCCGGAGTTCAAGGACGATCCCGACCGCTATATCGACCTGGTGTGCGAGGAGATGATCCCGGAGATCGCGCGGCGCGGGCTGGCCGATGCGGTCGATGCCTTCGGGGAGACGATCGCCTTCTCGCCCGAGCAGGTGGCCCGCGTGTTCGAGGCCGCGGCGGCGCACGGGCTGCCGGTGAAGCTGCACGCCGACCAGCTTTCCGACCAGCGCGGCGCGGCGCTGGCCGCCCGGTTCGACGCGCTGTCCGCCGACCATCTGGAATATACCAGCGCAGATGGCGTGGCGGCGATGGCGGCGGCCGGCAGCGTCGCGGTGCTGCTGCCCGGCGCGTTCTACTTCCTGCGGGAGACTCAGGCCCCGCCGGTGGCGGCGTTCCGGGAAGCCGGCGTGCCGATGGCGGTGGCGACAGACTGCAATCCCGGCAGCGCGCCGGTCAGTTCCCTTCTGGCCACGATGAACATGGCGAGCGTTCTGTTCCGCCTGACGCCGGAGGAGGCGCTGGCCGGGACGACGCGGAACGCGGCAAGGGCGCTGGGGCTGGCCGGGGAATGCGGCCGGCTGGCGGTGGGGCTGGCGGCAGACCTGGCGCTGTGGTCGGTCGGCCATCCCGACGAGCTGGCCCACCGGCTGGGCTTCAACCCCTGCGTCGGCGTGGCGATCGGCGGGCGACGCATCCGTTGACAGGGGCCCTTTCGGGGCCACAATGGCGGCCCTTTCGAAATCGGGTCCGCCCGGGAACCGGCGCGGCCCTGTCACGTTGACGTTTACGTAAACGTAAATTACTGATCGATCCTGTCGGAAAGCGAAGGAGAGGCGTTTCCCATGAAGATCCTCGTGCCCGTGAAGCGGGTGATTGACTACAATGTGAAGGTCCGGGTGAAGGCCGACGGCTCCGGGGTCGACCTGGCGAACGTCAAGATGTCGATGAACCCGTTCGACGAGATCGCGGTCGAGGAAGCGGTCCGCCTGAAGGAGGCCGGCACGGCGACTGAGGTCGTGGCCGTGTCGCTGGGCGTGCAGCAGGCGCAGGAGACGCTGCGCACGGCGCTGGCGATGGGGGCCGACCGCGGCATCCATGTGCTGAGCGACGAGATCCTGGAGCCGCTGGCCGTCGCCAAGATGCTGAAGGCCATCGTCGACGAGGAGAAGCCGGACCTGGTGATCCTGGGCAAGCAGGCGATCGACGATGACAGCAACCAGACCGGCCAGATGCTGGCCGCCCTTCTGGGCTGGGGCCAGGGCACCTTTGCCTCCAAGGTCGCGGTGGCCGACGGGGCTGTGACGGTGACCCGCGAGATCGATGGCGGGCTGGACACGGTGAAGCTGAAGCTGCCGGCGATCGTCACCACCGACCTGCGCCTGAACGAGCCGCGCTACGCCTCCCTGCCCAACATCATGAAGGCGAAGAAGAAGCCGATCGACCAGAAGAGCCCGGCCGATCTGGGGGTCGACCCCTCCCCGCGCCTGACGGTGCTGAAGGTGGCCGAGCCGCCGAAGCGCCAGGGCGGCGTCAAGGTCGGCTCCGTCGCGGAGCTTGTCGACAAGCTGAAGAACGAAGCCCGCGTGATCGGGTAAGGAGACCGAAAGATGAGCATTCTGGTCATAGCCGAACACGACAATGCCGCGATCAAGCCGGCGACGCTGAACACCGTCGCCGCCGCTAGGGAAATCGGCGGCGACATCCATGTGCTGGTCGCCGGCAAGGGCTGCGCCGGCGCGGCGGAGGCGGCCGCCAAGATCGACGGCGTCGCGAAGGTGCTGACGGCCGACGATCCGGCGCTGGACCATGCGCTGGCGGAGAACCTGGCGCCGGTGATTGCCGATCTGGCGAAGGGGTACGGCCACGTGCTGGCGCCCGCCACGACCTTCGGCAAGAATGTGATGCCGCGCGTCGCGGCGCTGCTGGACGTGCAGCAAATCTCCGACATCACCGGCGTGGAATCGGCCGACACCTTCGTCCGGCCGATCTATGCCGGCAACGCCATCGCGACCGTGCAGTCCGCCGACCCGATCAAGGTGGTGACGGTGCGCGCGACCGCGTTCGACGCCGCGCCGGCCGAAGGCGGATCGGCGGAGACAGCGACCGTCGAGGCCAAGGGAGATTCGGGCCTTTCCAGCTTCGTCGGCGCTGAGCTTTCGGAAAGCGCGCGGCCGGAACTGACCGCCGCCCGGGTCATCGTCTCCGGCGGGCGCGGGCTGGGATCGGCCGAGAACTTCAAGATCCTGGACGGCGTCGCCGACAAGCTGGGGGCGGCCATCGGCGCGTCCCGCGCGGCGGTCGACGCCGGCTATGTGCCCAACGACTACCAGGTCGGCCAGACCGGCAAGGTGGTCGCGCCGGAGCTTTACATCGCCGTCGGCATCTCCGGCGCGATCCAGCATCTGGCGGGCATGAAGGATTCGAAGGTGATCGTGGCGATCAACAAGGACGAGGAAGCGCCGATCTTCCAGGTCGCCGATTACGGGCTGGTCGGGGACCTGTTCAAGATCGTCCCCGAACTGGACGCGGAACTGGCGAAGGTCCTGTAGGGGATCGCCGGGGCGGCGGGCAGCCGTCGCCCCTTTTCGCCTCACCCCGCCGCGAACTGCGCCTTGATGAGGTCGGTCAGGCGGGCGACAGGGGCGCTTGGCGTGCTGTCGGCGCTGTAGAGCTGCAATTCGGCGGGCGGCAGGGCGGGAAAGCCTTCTGCCGGCGTCAGGATTCGCCAATGGGGCGGCACGGTGCGGCGGGAGGTGATGGTGACCGCGCCACGATCCTCCACCGCGATGCGGATGCCCGTGGGGCTCTGGCTGGTATAGACGACGCGCCATTCCCGCCCGCCGCCGGCCAGCGCCTCCGTCCCGCGCGCCCGGTAGGGGCAGCTTTTCGGGTAGAGCACCAGCGGCAACGGCCGGTCGGCGCAGGCGGCGGGATCGAAATCCGGGCCGGCGACCCAGACGATCTCCTCCAGGCACAATGTCACGCCGGTGCCCAGCGCGGCGTGGCGGATGCCGACGACAAGGTCCAGATCGCCCTCCTCCAGCCGGCTCAACAACTCCCACGTCATGTCGCAGCGTATGTCGCAGCGCACACGCGGATGGTCCGCCTCGAACCGGCGCAGCAGGCCTGGCAGGAACAGTTCGGCATAGTCGTTGGGCATGCCGACGCGGACCACGACCTCCCCCAGCGCGGGATTGACCGCCGCCGCCGCCTCCCCGTGCAGGCGCAGGATGCGGCGGGCGTAGATCAGGAAGTCGCCGCCCTGGCGGGTCAGCGCCACCCGTCGGCGCGTGCGGTCCAGCAGCCGGCAGTCCAGCATCGATTCCAGCCGGCCGACCTGGAGGCTGACAGCCGACTGGGTGCGCCCGACGCGCAGCGCGGCGGCAGTGAAGCTGGAGGTTTCCGCCACCGCGACGAAGGTGCGGAGCAGCGCGGTTTCGAGGTTCGGGATCATGGGAATCACTTATGAGGAAAGCTCATCGAGACAATCGAATAAACTCGTTTCTATCATGAATTCCACCGGCATAGGGTCCGGCCATCGATTTTCACCAACGAAGAAGGGCCGAACCCCATGAACATGATGACCGCGAAATTCGCCGACGCCGGACGCAACGATCTGGACGATCTGGTCGATCTGGCGCGCTATCCGATCCATGAGGAGGGCTCTCCCCGGCTGGCGGAGCTGATCGCCGCGACACGGGCCGAGCTGGAGCGCGACGGGTGCAGCGTCTTGCCGGGATTCCTGACGGCGGCGGGGCTGGAGCGCGCGCGGGAGGAAGGAAGCCGCATGGCGCCCAAGGCGTTCTTCCAGAAGCTGATGTGCAACCTCTACAACAGCGCGCCGGACCCGACCCTGCCGGAAGGCGACCCGCGCACCCTGTTCTTCGAGCGGACCAGCGGCTTCGTCACCCGCGACATGATCCCGGCCGACGCTGCGATCCACCGGATGTACGTCGCGCCGGCCATGAAGGGCTTCGTCGCCCGCTGCATGGACGAGCCGGAAATCTACGAATACGCCGACCCGTTCGCCGGGCTGGTGTTCAACGTGCTGCCGCCGGGAACCCAGCAGCCCTGGCACTACGACACCAATGAGTTCATCACCACCATCATGACCCAGGAGGCCGAGGATGGGGGCGCGTTCCAGTACTGTCCGGGCATCCGCGCGCCGGGGGACGAGAATCTGGAGGGCGTGGGCCGGCTGCTGCGCGGCGAGGACACGAGCGCGCTGAAGGTCCTGGACCTCCGCCCCGGCGATTTGCAGCTCTTCAAGGGCCGCTACGCGCTGCACCAGGTATCCCGCGTCGGCGGCGGCCGGGAGCGGCACACCGCCGTCCTGGGCTACGCCACTAAGCCTGGGCTGGTCGGCCCCTTGGAGCGGACGCGGCAGCTCTACGGCCGGGTGTCGGAAGCCCACATCCTGGCGGAGCGGGCGCTGCAGCAATCGACGGACGGGCTGATCCGATGAGCGGACATGCTCCCCTGCCCGGCCCCCTCCCCGTTCCGAACGAGCGACGGCTGGACCTGGAGCGGCTGGCGCGGCTGCGCGAGCAGGTCCGGGCGCATGATTGCGGGGCCGTGCTGCTCTACGACCCGACCAACATCCGCTACGCCACCGGCGTCAGCAACATGCAGGTCTATTCGCTGCACAACCCCTGCCGCTATGTCTTCGTGCCGGCGGAGGGACCGGTGGTCCTGTTCGACTTCTTCGGCTGCGAGCACCTGTCCGCCGGCAAGGCGGCGGTGGACGAGGTGCGGCCCGCCGTGAGCTGGTACCATTTCATCGTCGGCGACCGGGTGCGGGAGAAGGCGGCGCAATGGGCGGCGGAGATCGCCGACCTTGTCACGGCCCATGGCGCGGGCAACCGCCGGATCGCGGTCGACCGGCTGGACCCCGCCGGCCTGTGGGCGCTGGAGGCGCTGAACGTCCAGGTCGCCGACGGGCAGGAGGTCGCCAACCACGCCCGCCGGATCAAGACGCCGGAGGAGATGCTGGCGATCCGCGCCGCCGTCGCCAATTGCGAGACCGGGATGCGCCGGATGGCCGACGCGCTGCGGCCCGGCATCACCGAACTGGCGCTGTGGTCCCACCTGCACCAGTCGAACATCGAGATGGGCGGTGAGTGGATCGAGACGCGGCTCCTGACCTCCGGCCCCAGGACCAACCCCTGGTACCAGGAATGCTCAGACCGGGTGATCGAGGATGGCGACATCGTCGCCTTCGACACCGACCTGATCGGCGCCTACGGCTATTCGGCCGATATCTCCCGAAGCTGGGTCGCGGGGGACGGCAGGGCGGGCGACGAGCAGAGGCGGCTCTACGAGGCGGCGTTCGACCAGGTGACGTCGAACATCCTCCTGTTCCGCCCCGGCGCGACGTTCGAGGAGATCGCCATGGCGGGCCGTCAGCTTCCCGAACGCTACCGCGACCAGACCAACAGCGCGCTGGCCCACGGGATCGGCCTCTGCAACGAATACCCGCTGATCGTGAACCGGCAATATTGGGAGGATGGCGGGATCGACGGCGCGGTGGAGGCCGGGATGGTCTTCTGCGTGGAGAGCTTCGCCGGCGAGAAGGGCGGCCGCGAAGGCGTGAAGCTGGAGCAGCAGATCCTGGTCACGGAGACGGGTCCGGAGCTTCTGTCCACTCACCCGCTGGAGGAAACGCTGATGTGAGGGGGTGGGGGTCTAGGCAAGCGGGGCGGCGGTTCCTATAACCGTCCCGGTTTTGAGATTCCCGCTTCGACTGGTGATCCCGATTGGCTGACGGTTCCCCCTCCCCCACGCGCGGCGCGCTTTCGGGCCTGAAGGTTCTGGACATGACCCGCATCCTGGCGGGGCCGAGCGCGACGCAGATTCTGGGCGACCTTGGCGCCGACGTGGTGAAGGTCGAGCGGCCGGGCGTCGGCGACGACACCCGCAAATGGGGGCCGCCCTACCTGACTGACGCCGATGGCGGGGACACCACGGAAAGCGGCTATTACCTTTCCGCCAACCGCAACAAGCGCAGCCTGGCGATCGACTTCACGATTCCGGAGGGCGCGGCACTGATCCGCCGGCTGGCCGGCGAGGCCGACGTTCTGGTGGAGAATTACAAGGTCGGGAACCTGGATCGTTACGGACTCGGATACAAGCAACTGAAATCCGAGTTGCCGGGACTGATCTACTGCTCCATCACCGGGTTCGGCATGACCGGCCCCTACGCCAGCCGCGCGGGATACGATTTCCTGATCCAGGCGATGGGCGGGATCATGAGCATTACCGGCGTCCCGGACGGGGAGCCGATGAAGATCGGCGTCGCGGTCGCGGACCTGATGACCGGCATGTACGCCACGGTCGGCATCCTGGCGGCGCTGAACCATCGGCGGGAGACCGGCGAGGGCCAGCATATCGACCTGTCGCTGCTGGACGCCCAGGTGGCCATGCTGAACAATGCCGGCCAGTATTTCCTGACCGCCGGCGCGCCGCCCGCCCGGTTCGGCAACGGCCATCCGATGATCGTGCCCTATCAGGCGTTCCGGGCGGCCGACCAGCACATCATCCTGGCGGTCGGCAATGACGGGCAGTTCGCGAAATTCTGCGCCGCCGCCGGGCGGGACGATCTGGCCGCCGATCCGCGCTTCGTCCGCAACGCCGACAGGGTGCGGAACCGGGAGGTGCTGATTCCCATCATCGCCGGACTGATCGCGGAGCGGCCGAGCGCGTTCTGGCTTTCCGAACTGGAGGCGCGAGGCGTGCCCTGCGGGCCGATCAACGACATCGCGCAGGTCTTCGCCGACTCCCAGGTGATCGCACGGGAGATGAAGGTCGCGATCGACCATCCGGCGGCCGGCCGCAAGATCGACCTGATCGCCAGCCCGTTGAAGATGAGCGCGACACCCGCAACGCTGACCCGCCACCCGCCGATGAACGGCGAGCATTCGGCGGCGATCCTGGCGGACTGGCTGGGCATGGAGGGCGGGGAGATCGCCGCGCTGGAAGGAAGAGGCGTGATCGCGGGACGGGAGAAGGCATGATGCGCCGGTGGCGTTCCGGGACCCGTCTGCCTATAGTCGCGCTTTAATGACCTTGACCGAATCCCCCGCCTTCGCGCGGCGACACCTCCTTGGCATCGAGGAGCTGAGCGCCGCGGAGATAGCCTGCCTGCTCGACGTCGCGGACGGCTATGTCGAGCAGAACCGCCGTCCCGACAAGAAGACTGCGCTGCTGCGCGGCCGGGCGGTTATCAATCTTTTCTTCGAGAATTCAACGCGGACGCGCACGTCTTTCGAGCTTGCCGGCAAGCGGCTGGGGGCCGACACGATCAACATGTCGGTCGGCGCCAGCTCCATCAAGAAGGGCGAAACGCTGATCGACACGGCGATGACGCTGAACGCGATGCATCCCGACGTGCTGGTCGTCCGCCACCCCGATTCGGGCGCGGTGAAGCTTCTGTCGGAGAAGGTGCGCGGCGCGGTCATCAATGCCGGCGACGGCAGCCACGAACACCCGACCCAGGCGCTGCTGGACGCGCTGACGATCCGCCGCCGGCTGGGCCGGCTGGAAGGGCTGACGGTGGCGATCTGCGGCGACGTGCTGCACAGCCGCGTCGCCCGGTCCAACATCCATCTGCTGAACATCATGGGCGCGCGGGTGCGCGTGGTGGCGCCGCCGACGCTGGTTCCCAGCGACGCGGAGCGGCTGGGCGTTGAGATCTTCCACGATATGAGAAAGGGCCTGAAAGACGCTGATATCGTTATGATGCTGCGTCTTCAACAGGAGCGGATGAACGGCAGCTACGTGCCGTCGACGCGGGAATATTTCCGCTTCTTCGGCCTGACCTACGAGGTGCTGGAGCATGCCCGGCCGCACGCGCTGATCATGCATCCGGGGCCGATGAACCGGGGTGTGGAGATCGATTCCGAAGTGGCCGACGATATCCATCGCAGCGTGATCCTGGAACAGGTGGAGTTGGGCGTCGCCGTCCGGATGGCGTGCCTGGACCTGCTGATGCGGGCGCGCGGCAATGAGGGGGTCGCGGCATGACCGGCCACCGCACCGCCTATCTGAACGCGCGGCTGATCGATCCGGCGACGGGGCTGGATGCGCGTGGCTCGCTGCTGGTCGAAGAGGGCAGGATCGCCGACCTGGGACCGCGCCTGTTCGCCGACGGCGCGCCGGCCGATTCCGAGATCGTGGAGTGCGGCGGCAAGGTGCTGGCGCCGGGACTGGTCGACATGCGCGCGAGTCTGGGCGAGCCCGGGCACGAGCATAAGGAGACGATCGCCAGCGCCGGCCGCGCGGCGGCGGCGGGCGGCGTCACCGCCATCGCCTGCCTGCCCGACACCGACCCGCCGATCGACAGCGAGGCCGTGTTGCAGTTCGTGACCGGACGGGCGCGGAAGGCGAAGCTGGCGAAGATCTACCCCTATGCCTGCCTGACGCGCGGCGCGAAGGGGGAGGATCTGGCGGAGCTGGGGCTGCTGGCCGAAGCCGGGGCCGTCGCGTTCACCGACGGCAGGCGGGCGGTGGGCGACGCGCTGGTGATGCGCCGGGCGCTCAGCTACGCGACCGCCTTCGACCTTCTGATCGTGCAGCACCCGGAGGAGCCGGCGCTGGCGCGGGGCGGGGTGATGAACGCGGGGGAGATCGCCACGCGGCTGGGGCTGGCGGCGATCCCGCCCCAGGCAGAGGTGATGCTGATCGAGCGCGACCTGCGGCTGCTGGAGATCGCCGGCGGGCGCTACCATGTCGCCCATATCTCGACCGCCGCTTCGGTGGAGGCGATCCGGCAGGCCAAGCGTCGCGGGCTTTCCGTCACCTGCGACACCGCCCCGCCCTATTTCGCGCTGACCGAGGTCGATGTCGGCGATTATCGCACCTTCGCGCGGCTGTCCCCGCCCCTGCGGAGCGAACTGGACCGGCGGGCGGTGGTGGAGGGGCTGGCGGATGGCACGATCGATGTCATCGCCAGCGACCACACGCCCCACGACCAGGATTCCAAGCGCCTGCCCTTCGCGATGGCGGAGCCTGGGATCGTCGGGCTGGAGACGCTGCTGCCGCTGGCGCTGGAGCTTTACCACCAGGAGCGGCTGTCGCTGATCGACCTGCTGTCGAAGCTGACGGTCGCACCGGCGGGCCTGCTGAAGATTCCGGCCGGACGGCTGGCGAAGGGTGCGGCGGCGGACCTGACGCTGTTCGACCCGGACGAGCCCTGGAAGATCGATGTCGATTCCTTCCAGGGCAAGTCCCGCAATTCGCCTTTCGACAAGCGGCCGGTGATGGGCCGGACGTGGCGCACGGTCGTCGACGGCCGGACGGTCTTCCAGCGGGAGACGGCCGATGCCTGACCCCACCTGGCCGTTCTATGCGGCGGCGCTTCTGGGATACCTGCTGGGATCGATCCCGTTCGGGCTGGTGCTGGCGCGGATGGCCGGCTATGGCGACATAAGGAAGATCGGGTCGGGCAATATCGGCGCGACCAACGTTCTGCGCACCGGCAACCGGCCGCTGGCGCTGGCGACGCTGCTGCTGGACAGCGCCAAGGGCGCGATAGCCGTGCTGATCGCGGCGCAGTTCGGCCCGACGACGGCGGTGCTGGCCGGGGGCGCGGCGATGGTGGGCCATGTCTTTCCCGTCTGGCTGGGCTTCAAGGGCGGCAAGGGCGTGGCGACGGCGCTGGGCACGCTGCTGGCGATCGCGCCGGCGGTGGGGGCTCTGGCCTGCCTTACCTGGCTGGTCGTCGCGCTCATCTTCCGCATCTCATCTCTCGCGGCGCTGGTCGCCATCGTCGCCGCGCCGGCCTATGCCTACCTGCTGAGCGGCTTCCCTGTCGCGGGCGCTTATTGGGCCGATCCCCAGCGGGCGGGGCTGGCGGCGTTCATCGCGATATTGGTCGTGATCCGCCACCACGCCAACATCCGCCGCCTGCTGAGGGGCGAGGAGCCGAGGATCGGGAAAGCGAAGCCGCCCGCCGGGGCATAGAGGAATCCGCGCGGCGTCGACGAACGCCGGGACCGTGCTCGTTCCCGCCCTGTCGGGAATGACCAACCGGAAAAACCTCATGGTGAGCCTGTCGAACCATGCGGGCACGGACGCTTCGACAAGCTCAGCGTGAGGCCAATCCAGAAGATATCCGGCTACTGGGTGACGGGACGGATCTGCATCTCCACCCTGCGGTTGGCCTGACGGCCGGCCTCGGTTTCGTTGGTCATGATCGGGAAGCTCTCGCCAGCGCCGCGCGGCAGGATGCGCTGCCGCGCCACGCCGTTGGCGACCAGGAAGTTGGCCACCGAATTGGCGCGTTCCTCCGACAGGCGCTGGTTGTAATCGAAGTCCCCTGTCGAATCGGTATGGCCGGTGACGTCGATGACCGTCTGGTCGTACTTGGCCAGCGTGCTGGCCACCTGGCTCAGCGAGCCGATGAATTGCGGCTGGATGTCGTACTGGTCGAACCCGAAGGTCACGTCGGCGGGAAGCTGGACGTAGAGCACGTCGCCCTGCCGCTGGACCGTCGCGCCGGTGCCCTGGAGATCCTGGGTAAGCTGCGCCTGCTGGTTGTCCATATAGGCGCCGACCGCCCCGCCGAGCAGCGCCCCCGCCCCGGCCCCGATCAGCGCACCGCGCCCGCGTTCGTCATCGTCGATGATGGCGCCGGCGGCGGCCCCGCCGACCGCGCCGATGCCGGCGCCGGTCAGGGTGCGGTTGGGCTGCCCCCCCGTCTGGCACGCGGCCAGCGCGAGCGGCGCCAGCGCAACCAGCGGAAGAATGCGATTCCTCGTCCAAGCGGCCATGGTCGTTTTCCTTTTTTGGCTTGTTCCCGAAGAGTGATCCGCCCCCTGCCTACCGGACGATTGCGGCAATTTTGTTCCGGAAGGATGACGAGCGGCGAGGGGGCAGCGTCACGCTGATGCTTCCCATGGATTGACGACGGTCACGCCCGTGGGCTGAAAGTCAGCGACATTGCGGGTGACAATCGCCATGCCATGCACGAGCGCCGTGGCGGCGAGGAGCGCGTCACGCTCGCCACGCTTGTCGGGGACGTGCAGCCGCGCGCAACGCTGCGCCACAACGGTATCGACGGGCAGCGTCCGGTCGAAAAATTCGGGCAATACGTGCTGGTCCAACCACGAACGGAGCATGGCGCCCTGGGCGGCGTCCTTCCGTTCGATCAGCAGGACGCCAAGTTCAAGCTCCATGACGGAAATGACGGACATATAGAGGTCGGAGGCATCGACCCTTTCGGAGAAAGCCGCGACGTTCGGGTCGGCCTTGCCAAGCCGCACCTTTCGCAGTTCGGATATGACGTTGGTGTCGAGGACGTACATCATGAAATGTCAGCCGGCCTGGTCCCGATGGCCATGCGCGGCGGATCGAACTCGATGTCCGCGATCCCCGGCATCGCCAGCGAATCGGCGATGTTGCGATGTTGTTTCGCAAGTCTCTGGTATTCCTCGATGCTCAACAGCACATGCGCCGGCTTGCCGCGATCGGTGATGAACACGGGTCCGTTCCTCGCCGCCTTCTTGGCGCGGGTGACATCCTGGTTCAGTTCTCGACTGGACAGGGTCGTGATGGTCATCGCCGCACCTCCGGCATGATATCGATCACGTAGGTATGTTACTACCCAACTTGGAGATTGACCAGAACCACTTCGTTCTGCAAGCGTTCCGGCATGATTCAACCGAGACGCGCATTATCGGATTCCGAGCGGCGGGATTGGCTTCGGCTGATCCGGACGGAGCATGTCGGCCCGATCGCCTTCCGCATCCTGCTGCGCCGCTGCGGCGACGCCGGCGCGGCGCTGGACGCGCTGCCGGAGATGGCCCGCTTCGGCGGGCAGCGCGGGGCGAAGCCCTTCGGTCGCGCGGAGGCCGACCGGGAGATGGAGGCGGTCGAGCGGCTGGGCGGCCGGATGATCGCGCTGTGCGAGCCGGACTATCCGCCGATGCTGGCGGCCATCGAGGACGCCCCGCCGGTGATAACGGTGCTGGGCGACGCTTCCCTGCTTTCCCGGCCGCAGGTGGGAATCGTCGGCGCCCGCACCGCGTCCACCAACGGCAGGCGGTTCGCCGAGACGCTGGCGCGCGATCTGGGCCAGGAGGGGATGGTCGTCGCCTCCGGCCTGGCGCGGGGAATCGACGCGGCGGCCCATGCGGGCGCGCTTCCGACCGGCACGGTGGCGGTCGTCGGCGGTGGCGTCGACGCGGTCTATCCGGCGGAGAACCGGGCGCTGCACGAGCGGATCGCGGCCGAAGGCGCCATCGTCGCGGAGCAGGCGCTGGGCGTCCAGCCCAAGGCCCGCCACTTCCCGCGCCGCAACCGCCTGATCTCCGGCCTGTCGCGCGGGATCGTTGTGGTCGAAGCGGCATTGCGGTCGGGATCGCTGATCACGGCCCGGATGGCGGCCGAACAGGGGCGCGAGGTGTTCGCCGTCCCGGGCTTCCCCGGCGACCCGAGGGCGGAGGGCGGCAACCGGCTGATCCGCGAGGGGGCGACGCTTATAAGGTCCGCCGCCGACGTGCTGGAGGATTTAGCCGGCATCGGGGCATCCTTCGCCGAAACCGGCGGCGATTATGGCGTCGATGCGCCCGATCCGGCCGAGCCCGGCGCGCTGGAGCAGGCGCGATCGGCGGTGACCGGCCGCCTCTCCCCGTCCCCGACGCCGGTTGACGAACTGGTCCGGGACTGCCAATTGTCTGCTTCGGCGGTGCTGACCGCGCTGCTGGAGCTGGAACTCGCCGGTCGGATCGAGCGGCAGCCCGGCAACCGCGTCGCGCTTGTCGGAACGACATAACGGACGCGATTCCGGCCGGAACGGCCGGCCATCCGCGCATTTTCTAGAAACCTTACCGACGCGAGGACCCCTTGCCGGGCGAAAATCTGGTCATCGTCGAATCCCCGGCGAAAGCCAAAACCATCAACAAGTATCTGGGCGGCGGTTTCACCGTCCTGGCCAGCTACGGCCATGTCCGCGACCTGCCGCCGAAGGACGGGTCGGTGCGGCCGGACGAAGATTTCGCGATGGACTGGGAGCCGGGCGACCGGTCGAAGAAGCATATCGACGCCATCGCCAAGGCGGCGAAGGACGCCGGCACGATCTATCTGGCGACCGATCCGGATCGCGAGGGCGAGGCGATCTCCTGGCATGTCCAGGAGATCCTGAAGGGCAAGCGCGGGCTGGCTAAGGCCGATTTCCAGCGCGTCACCTTCAACGAGATCACCAAGTCCGCGGTGCTTGAGGCGATGGCGAGCCCGCGCGACATCAACCGGGAGATGGTGGACGCCTATCTGGCGCGGCGCGCGCTGGACTATCTGGTGGGCTTCACCCTGTCGCCCGTCCTGTGGCGGAAGCTGCCGGGTTCGAAATCGGCCGGGCGGGTGCAATCGGTCGCGCTGCGGCTGGTCTGCGAGCGCGAGGCCGAGATCGAGGGCTTCAAGCCGCGCGAGTTCTGGTCGATCGAGGCGGTCTTCCGCACCGCCGACGGATCGGAATTCACCGCGCGCCTGACCCATCTGGACGGCCGCAAGCTGGACAAGTTCGGCCTGCCGGACGAGGCGAGCGCGAAGGCGGCCGCCGCGCGCATCGAGGCCGGGACCTTCGCGGTCCAGTCGGTCGAGAGCAAGCAGGTCCGGCGCAACCCCTATCCGCCCTTCACCACCTCCACCCTGCAGCAGGAAGCCTCGCGCAAGCTGGGCTTCGGCGCGTCGCAGACCATGCGGACGGCCCAGAAGCTGTATGAAGGCGTGGACGTGGGCGGGGAGACGGTCGGCCTCATCACCTATATGCGGACCGACGGCGTGACGCTCGCGCAGGAGGCCATCGCCCAGGCGCGCCGCGTGATCGGCCAGACTTTCGGCGACGCCTACGTGCCCGGCAGCCCGCGCGTCTACAAGTCCAAGGTCAAGAACGCGCAGGAGGCCCACGAGGCGATCCGGCCGACCGACCTGTCCCGCCATCCCGACAAGCTGCCCCGGCATCTGGACCGCGACCAGCACCGGCTTTACGAGCTGATCTGGAAGCGGACCATGGCCTGCCAGATGGAAAGCGCCGTGCTGGACCAGGTGGCGGTCGACGTGGCGGCCGGGGACGGGTCGGTCGTGCTTCGGGCGACGGGATCGATCGTGAAGTTCGACGGCTTCCTCAAGGTCTATGAGGAAGGAAGGGACGATCCCGCCGACGACGAGGACGGCGCGGGCAAGCGCCTGCCGCCGGTCGGCAAGGGCGACGCCGTCGACCGGCGGACGGTGAAGCCCGAACAGCATTTCACCCAGCCGCCCCCGCGCTATAGCGAAGCCAGCCTGGTCAAGACGATGGAGGAACTGGGCATCGGCCGTCCCTCCACCTACGCCAGCATCCTCCAGGTGCTCCAGGACCGGGAATATGTGCGGCTGGAGAAGAAGCGGTTCCACCCCGAGGATCGCGGCCGTCTGGTGACCGCCTTCCTTCAGAGCTATTTCAACCGTTATGTCGAATACGACTTCACGGCGAACCTGGAAGAGCAGCTCGACGACATCTCCGGCGGGCGGATCGACTGGAAGACCGTGCTGCGCGACTTCTGGCAGGCCTTCCACGCCGCGATCGAGGGCACCAAGGACCTGACGATCAGCCAGGTCATCGAGACGCTGGACGAGGAGTTGGGGCCGCATTTCTTCCCACCCCGCCCGGACGGGTCGAACCCGCGCGCCTGCCCGTCCTGCCAGAGCGGCAGGCTGGGGCTGAAGCTGGCGCGCAACGGCGCGTTCATCGGCTGCTCCAACTATCCCGAATGCCGGTTCACCCGGCCGCTGGAAGTGATCGACGAGAACGCGGCGGAGGAGGCGGCGGCCTATCCGCGCGCGCTGGGCGACGACCCGGAGACGGGCCTGCCGGTCAGCCTGCGCAAGGGACCCTACGGGTTCTACGTACAGCTTGGCGAAGGGGAGAACGGGGCCAAACCCAAGCGCGCCTCGCTGCCCAAGGGGCTGCCGCCGGACGATGTCGATCTTGAGAAGGCGCTGGCCCTGCTGGCGCTGCCCCGGGACGTCGGAACCCATCCGGAGACCAAGGAGACGATCACCGCCGGCATCGGCCGCTACGGCCCCTATCTGAAGCATGGCGGGGCCTACAAGTCCCTGGCGGCGGACGACGACGTGCTGACCATCGGCATGAACCGGGCGGTGGAGCTTCTGGCCGATGTCAGGCAGCGCCCGGTGGCCGAGCCCCTGCGGGAACTGGGACCGCACCCCAAGGACCAGGAGACGATCAACGTCTTCAAGGGTCGCTACGGCCCTTATGTGCGGCACGGCAAGGTGATGGCGTCTCTGCCGAAATCGGTGGAGGTCGACCAGATCACGCTCGACCAGGCGGTGGAGCTTCTGGACGCCAAGGCGGCCAAGGGCGGCGGCAAGAAGGGCGGAGCCCGAAAGGCCGCCCCGAAAAAGACCACCGCGAAAAAAGCCCCGGCGAAGAAAGCCGGCGCTTCCAAAGCCACGACGGCGAAGGCCGGGACCGCGAAAGCTTGAGCAGGAAGAAGCCCCCCTTCCCCACCCGGGAGCAGGTGGCGGCGTTCGTCCGGGAAAGCCCGACGCCGGTCCACAAGCGGGAGATCGCGCGCGCCTTCCACATCACCGGCGATGACCGGCTGGCGCTGAAGGAGATGATTCGCGACCTGGAGGATGACGGGGTGCTGGAGCGCGGACGCGGCCGCAGGATGGCCCCGCCTTCCGCCCTGCCCGCCGTCGCCGTCGTGGTGGTGACCGGGACGGATTCGGATGGCGAGGTGCTGGCTCGGCCGCTGCGCTGGGAAGGCCCCGGCGCGCCGCCGGTCATCTTCATGGCGCCGGAGAAGCGCGGCCATCCGGCGATGGGCGAAGGCGACCGGGCGCTGGCCCGGCTGCGGCGGCTGGATGACGGCGCCTATGAGGGGCGCACCATCAAGCGGCTGGGCGAGACCGGCGAAGGCGCGGTCCGCGTCGTTGGAATCTATGAGGCGAAGAAGGATGGCGGGACGGTCCATCCGGCCGACAAGCGCCGGCGGGGCAGCCTCCACATCGCGCCGGAGGATGCCGGCGGGGCCGCTAACGGCGAACTGGTCGTTGTCGAGACGGTGGAGGAAGGCAGGCGAGGGCCGCGCCGGCTGGCGATCGTGGACAGGCTGGGCGACGCCGGCCATGCAAGCGCCATCAGCCTGATCGCCCTTCACGCGGCGGAGATCCCGGTCGACTTCCCCCGGGAGGCGGTGGAACAGGCCGAGGCGGCCGGTCCCGCCGGGCCGGAGGGCCGCACCGACCTTCGGGACATTCCCTTCGTCACCATCGACGGCGCGGACGCGCGGGATTTCGACGACGCCGTCTGGGCCGAATCCGATTCCGACCCGAAGAACGAAGGCGGCTGGCATCTGATGGTGGCGATCGCCGATGTCGCCCATTACGTCACGCCGGGATCGCCGCTGGACCGGGAGGCGTTCCGGCGCGGCAATAGCTGCTATTTCCCCGACCGCGTCGTGCCGATGCTGCCGGAGGCGCTGTCCAACGGGCTCTGCTCCCTGCGGCCGGACGAGGACCGGGCGTGCCTGGCGGTTCATCTGTGGATCGACGCGCAAGGATGGCTGCGCCGGCACCGCTTCGCGCGGGGGCTGATGCGGTCGGCCGCCCGGCTGACCTATGAGCAGGTGCAGGCGGCGCGGGACGGGAACCCGGACGATCTGACGGGGCCGCTGCTGACGCCCGTCCTTGAACCGCTCTATGGCGCCTACGACGCGCTGCTGAAGGCGCGGCGCAAGCGCGGGACGCTGGATCTGGACCTGCCGGAGCGGACCATCCAACTGGATTCGGAAGGCGAAGTCGCCGGCATCGGCGCGCGGGCGCGGCTGGACAGCCATCGGCTGATCGAGGAATTCATGATCGCCGCCAATGTCGCGGCGGCGGAGACCCTGGAGGGCAAGGGCACGCCCTGCCTGTTCCGCGTCCATGACGAGCCCGACCCGGCGCGGCTGGAGGCGCTGCGCCAGTATCTGGCGCCGATGGGCTATCGGCTGGCCAAGGGCCAGGTGGCGCGGCCGCGCATGTTCACCCAGATCCTGGACCAGGCCGAAGGCAAGCCGGAGGCGGAAACGGTCAGCGAGATGGTGCTGCGAAGCCAGGCGCAGGCGGTCTACAGCCCCGACAATCTGGGCCATTTCGGGCTCGCCCTGCCCCGCTACGCCCATTTCACCTCCCCCATCCGGCGCTATGCCGACCTGACGGTCCATCGCGGGCTGATCCGGCAGTTGCGACTGGGGGACGATGGCGCGCCGGACGAGGAACTGGCGCGGCTGGAGGCGATCGGCGAGCATATCTCCTTCACCGAGCGACGGGCCGCGCAGGCCGAACGGGACGCGACCGACCGCTATGTCGCGGCCTACCTGTCCTCCCGCGTGGGAGAAGTCTTCGCCGGCAAGATCAGGGGCGTGACCCGGTTCGGCCTGTTCGTGACGCTGGACGAGACCGGCGCGGACGGGCTGGCGCCGATCGGCAGCCTGCCCGACGACTATTACGATCATGACGAGGCCGCGCACGCCCTGATCGGCCGCCGCTGGGGCCGGGTCTACCGGCTGGGAACGCGGGTCAAGGTCAGGCTGACGGAGGCCAACCCGCTGACCGGCAGCACGCTGGTGACGTTGATGCCCGGCGAAGGCGAAGACGCATCCGGCCAGGCCCCGCCGGGCCCGGGAAAGAAGCGGTGGGGGAAACCAAAGCCCTCGCCCAAGCGTACTATCAAGGCGGGGCGGGCGAAATCCGGCGGCAAACGCAGCCGATAACCCTCTCCGCGTCGAGACCGCTGATTCCGGCGGCCACCTCCCCGGCTTTGTGTCCTTTGAGCAACGGTCGTGGGATGAATGCAACGGAGGGCCGCTCCGCGTCGCGCGCCGCTTATGCGAACCGGCTGCCGTGGAGTATGATTCCCACTAGATCGGCGACGATGAAACAGGCGCGCCCCGGCGGCCAAGGAGGTCGCACAACATGAGCGAAAAACTGCGCGCGATGAAAAGCCGGGTGACGCGGCTGGGCCTGGTGCTGGTGCTGGTGGGCGGCTGTTCGCTGACCACCACCGCCGAAGCGCCGGTCGATCCGGACGGCCCGCTTTCGGCGTCCGTCTTCTCCGTCGGCTACGGCCGGATGGACGACATCTATCTGCGCGAGGTCGATCTACACCAGCTCTCCACCAAGGGCCTTCAGGGCCTGTCGGCGATCGATCCGGCGCTGGGCGCGTTCGCGGAGGATCAGGCGATCGTCCTGACCGTGGGGAACCGGGCGACGGCCGTGTTCGAGATTCCGGCCCCGCACGATGCGGGAGCCTGGGCCTCCCTGCTGATCCGCGCCATCGAACATGGCAAGACCGAATCCCCGGCGCTGCGGCAGGCCGGCAGCGACCGCATCTATGAGGCGGTCTATCACGGCATACTGGCGGAGCTTGACCCCTATTCCCGCTATGTCGGTCCGAAGCAGGCGGCGGAGCAGCGGGCCTTTCGCGACGGCTATGGCGGCGTAGGACTGCTGCTGGCCTATGACGATGAGGGCCGGCCTGTGGTCCAGAACGTCTATCCCGAGACGCCGGCGTCCGCCGCCGGAGTCGAGGAAGGATCGATCATCCTGGCGGTCGATGGCGTGCCGGTGGAGGATTTCGGGGCGGAGAACATCGGCGCGCGCCTGCGCGGCCGGCCCGACAGCACGGTCGCGATGACCGTGGAGACGCCCTCCGGCGCGATCCTGACCCATGATCTGAAACGGGAGATGGTGGTCCCCAACCTGG
This sequence comes from Inquilinus sp. CAU 1745, assembly GCF_039839375.1. Lineage (NCBI taxonomy): Bacteria > Pseudomonadati > Pseudomonadota > Alphaproteobacteria > Rhodospirillales > Rhodospirillaceae > Inquilinus > Inquilinus sp. CAU 1745. The sequence continues at coordinate 1,339 of NZ_JBDOQU010000020.1, read as the reverse complement.
TCGAGACGCGGTACGAGGACGATGTCGCCATCCTCGACGTGTCTGGCTTCAACACCGCGACCGACGCCGATTTCTCCGAGGCGCTGCGTGTGGCGGTGGAGACGCTGGGTCCCTCGGCGGAAGGGATCATCCTGGACCTTCGCGGCAATCCGGGCGGGCTGCTGGGCCCGTCCGTGGCCGTGGCCGACGCCTTTCTGGTCGGCGGCGAGGTGATCTCGACCCGCGGCCGGCACCCCGACAGCCACCAATATTTCGACGCCGATTCGGTCGATCTGGCCCATGGGCTGCCGCTGATCGTGCTGGTCGACGGCCAGTCGGCCTCCGGCGCGGAGGTGGCGGCCGCCGCCCTTCAGGACACCGGCCGGGCGGTGGTGGTCGGCGCGTCCTCCTACGGCAAGGGCAGCGTCCAGACGGTGACGCGGCTGCCCAATGGCGGGGAGCTCTACCTCACCTGGGCGCGCATCTATTCGCCAAAGGGCTATACGCTGGACGAGCAGGGCGTGATGCCGACGATCTGCACCAGCAACGGCGCGACGAGCGCGCGGGAGATTCTCGGCGATTTCCGTGAGGGTGATCTGGCGATCCCGGCGGCGCAGCTCGATCTGCGTCGCGCGGCGCCCGACGATGAGGAGGCGCTGATGCTGCTGCGCGCCGCCTGCCCATGGCGCGCCCATGAAGGGGAACTGGACGTGGCCGTCGCCAAGGCACTGCTGGAGGATGGCGGGCTTTATGGCCAGGCGCTGGCGGCCGTGGAAAGCCCGACGCTGGCGCAGCGCTAGATTCAATAAGTTGGTATTCCGATTCAGCCAACGGATGGTCCCCATCCGTCGGCATCGGAACACTAGCCGGCCTCTCCTCTTTGCTTGACAGCAACGCCGGGGACGCTATGGTGCGCCGCTCCACGCGGTCCGCCTTGGGCCGCGAACGAATTTTTTTGGGACCAGGACGATGGCGAAAGCGGCAACCGTTAAGATCCGGATGGTGAGCACCGCCGACACCGGTTTCTTCTATGTCACCAAGAAGAACCCGAAGACGACGACCGACAAGCTCACGCTGAAGAAGTACGACCCGAAGGCGCGCAAGCATGTCGAGTTCAAGGAAGCCAAGATCAAGTAACGGCTCCCTGCTCAGCATTTGCGCGAAAGGCCGCCATCTGGCGGCCTTTTTTTAACCCCCTCACCCTCCCGCTTCGCGGGCCCCTCCCTCTCCCACAAGGGGCTACGGCATTCACACATCTTTGGTTGAGTGGCGTTGGATGATCTGATTCTCTGGGTTTGATTGGGATTGGAGGATTGGACGATGGAGACGTCGCTGGGGCGGTTTGGTGACCGCCGCCTGG